>CBIHQF010000155.1:0-7678 GCA_966211665.1 uncultured Pseudomonas sp.
GAAGTGCCACTCGTACAGGGCTCGGGCCCGCGGCTCGCAATGGCGTAGTTTGCCGCTGCCGAGGGTGATTTCGGCGAAGAGTTCGTTGATCCGTTCGACGCCGACCACGAAGGCCAGCTGTTGCCGCGGCGTCGAGGTCGGGGTGAGGATCTTGAACGAGAGGAAACCGGTGAAACGCCGGAACACGCGCAGTTTGAAACCCTGGCGTTGCAACACCTCGAGGAATTGTTCGTGGCCACGGGAGTGGGAAAGTTCCTGGCCGATAAGGCCGCGGGCTTGGTTGTGCAGAGCTGGATCGCCAACCTTGTCGAGGTATTTCTTGATCGTCTGAACGATGAAGGTTTCGCCGTCGGGAATGGTCATCGAGTAGGCGTTGAGCCAATGAGTCAGGAAGACATCGTTATGGACCCAGATGCGCGGTGTTTCCTGCTCGTCGTACTGCACATCGAAGCGCCGTGCGGTGAGTGCTTGCCGTGCGGCGGTGGCGTTATCGCTCATCGAGCCCTTCCTTTTGCAGTTTTTATTTTGCCGGGCGTCGGCGACGGCACGGCCAACCCGTCCATGGCGCGACAGGCGAAGAAACCTTAGAGCACAAGGGGCTCGCCTAAACATCGGCCGAACGGCGTATTGCAGTGGCTGGCGCCCAGCGGCTCGGGTGTAGTGGCGGGCCGAGATCGGAGCAACCGACGCCCGCCTCTATGAGCCGGCTTCGCCCAAGCTTTATGGCATCGCCATGTGGCTGCTCGAGCAGCAACCGCGACCGGCTGCTGACTTATTTCTTCGAAAACGCTCGCCCTGGTGTAACCAAGCGCCGTTTCCCGCCGTATCTATCGGTGTCGTTACTCGAATCCGTACCCGGGCAGGTGTCCATGTACAGCACTCTCCGGCAGCTCAAACGCTTGGGTTGTGGCGTGGGTCTGCGTCAAAGGAGGGGTTCGCGGGTATACGCTGTTTGGAGTATTCACTTCGAATCAGTGCTCCCGGACGATGAATCGCGGGACGCGGTATAGACGAGGTCGCCTCGTTCCAAAGCAGACCTGAAGTTGGCTATCTTGGACGATAAAAAAAATGACAATTACGAGAGAGCATCATCACGAAGTTCCATACACGAATTTCTCCGAAGCCTTGCGGCGGCATGCCCTGGAGATCCCCGACCAGCTTGCTTACCGTTTTCTCCAGGATGGGCGCGATAACGAAGTACTGATCACCTTTTCCGAACTCGACAGGGCTGCGCGTGCAGCGGCTGCCACTCTTCAGCGTCACTGCGTGCCTGGAGACCGTGTTCTGATCCTGCTGAAACCGGGGCTCGACTATATAGTCGGGTTTCTCGGTTGCCTGTACGCAGGTCTTATCGCGGTGCCGGCATACCCACCGGGGGCGACCAAAACCCTGGATCGTCTCGATGGCATTCTCGGTGATTGCCAGCCAGCCGCCGCCCTGACCAACACGGAGGACGTGGCGGCTATTCGCCAACGGCTGGCGGAAACCAGGGCCCGTGCACAGGTGCTGGATATCTCGGCGCTCGATCTCGCGGCCGCCGCTGACTGGCAATCGGTCGGGGGCGCACGTACCGATGCCGCTTTTCTGCAGTACACCTCCGGCTCCACGGGCCACCCCAAAGGGGTGGTGGTCACCCATGGCAACCTTATCCATAACTCGCAAAGCATCAGCGCGCACTTCGCGACCCACAAGGACAGCCACGTCGTCAGCTGGCTGCCGCCTTACCACGATATGGGCCTGATCGGCGGCATCCTGCAGTCGGTCTTCGTTGGCTTTCCGAGCACGCTGCTCGCGCCCATGCATTTTCTGCAGCGCCCGTTGCGCTGGCTGCAGGCCATCAGCAAGTACCGCGGCACCATCAGCGGCGGTCCCAATTTCGCCTATGAGTTGTGCGTACGCAAAATCAAGGATGAAGAGCTGGCAGGGCTCGATCTCAGCAGTTGGCAGGTGGCCTTCAATGGCGCGGAGCATGTGCGTGCCCAGACCATCGAGTCCTTCTACGACAGGTTCGCCAGTTGCGGGCTCGCGGCCAGTGCGGCCTTTCCTTGTTATGGCTTGGCCGAAGGCACCTTGTTGGTCACCAGCGACAGGGTCCATCGCGAGCCGGTGATCCAGCATTTCCACGCCACGCTGCTGGAAGACAACCGTGCCGTGCTCCTGCCGAACGAGGGAGCGGCCGCTGTCCAAATGCGTGGGCGCCTGCTGGTCAGTAGCGGGCGCGGCATTGCCGGACAGGAACCCTTCATCTGCGATCCGCATACGCAAGAGCGCTTAGGGGAGGGACAGGTCGGAGAGATTTGCATCGTCGGCGACAGCGTTGCCGACGGCTATTGGCGGCTTCCGGAAAAAACCGCGGCTGCGTTTCGCGAGGCACGGCCGGAGCAGAGCGGCTGGCCCCGTTTCTTCCGCACCGGCGACCTCGGCTTTCTGCTCGACGGCGAACTTTACGTCACCGGCAGACTGAAGGATCTGATCATCAAGAACGGCGTCAATCACCACCCAGGCGACATCGAAAGCACGGTTCTGAGCGCGGACGAAAGCTTCCGTCCAGACGGTTCGGCCGCATTCAGTGTCGAACTCGACGACTGCGAGCAGGTGGTGGTCATGCAGGAGGTCGAGCGCCGCGCCCTGCGAAGCCTCGATGTACCGTGCGCATTGGCTGCGATCAAAGCCGCTTTGTGGCAACAGCACAGGGTGGCGCAACCGACCATTCTGCTGGTTCTCGGCGGCACCTTACCGCGAACTTCCAGCGGTAAGGTCAAGCGCCAGGAGTGCCGGCGTTTGTACGAGCATTACCTGCGGGACCTGCAAGACGAGTTGCAGTCGAACGATTCGCAGATAGGCAAACGGGTAGTGGCGGTCGAGATCCAAGGCCGGACAGTACTGGACAACACACTCGGCAATCCGGTCGTCGACGCATGAGGGTTGGATCGAATGGCGCTACCTATAGCTATAGTGGTCAGATGCCCACGTTGTTGTTCTCGCAACCATCCATGCCAGGGCGGCGCATCATGGATGCCGATGAATTTTCCATGCTGCCTCTATTGCCGGTCGACAGTCAGGAACGGCTGCTGCTGACGAGGGCGCTCAACGCGATAACCTCGGTGAAGACCATCGGTGATCTGAAGGAGCAGGCGCAGCGGGTGCTGCCGTTGCTGCTGCCCTGTGAAAACTTCGTTTTCGCCAGCGGCAGGAGCAAAGCGCACCGCGTATTCATTTCGCACCTGGTCCATACCGACAACGTGTCCGACGACTGTCTGCATGATGTGATTGGCCGCGACGGCATGATCCCTCCGGTCAGCATCGACCTGATGGAGCACTGCGGGCGACCAAAGCTCACATTGCCCCACCGTTTGGACGATCCGGTCGATCATGTCTGGGCCGACATCTTCATCCGCCATCGTATTCGCAATGTCGCCTGGATCGTTCTTCCCGGCCTCTATCGCAATACCTTCACGACCTATTTCTTCATCAATATACCGGTGGCCATCGCCCATGAGTGCAAGCTCAGAATGACCCTGTTGGCGCCTTATCTGCACATCGCACTGAATCGCGTTCTGGGAGCCAAGCGCTTACGCCGACACGAAGAGGAGAGTCCCGGCGCGCAATTCATCTCCATTCTGTCGAGCCGGGAAGCGGAAATCGCCCACTGGGTCGCACGTGGAAAAACCAATTGGGAGATCGGCCAGATCCTGGGCATAAGCGACAAAACCGTAAAAACCCATATGCAGAACATTTTCTCTAAATTGAAGGCGTCGAGCCGGGCGCAGATCGCGGCTCTGTTTTCCAAGGAGTGACTCTCTCCGGGCCTGCTTAGCAGGCCCATTTTTCTCACCGCGCGCTGTGGCTGCGCGCCGGTGTTTTCGAGCCTCTCTCGAGCGCAGTGGAAGATGGCGTTCGTCCGTAATTCGCTATCAATCATGCACTTGCCTCGGCTACCGGCGCGAAATCGGGCAGGGCTTTCTTGGCATTCCCAGGATGCCTGGCGCACCACGCTTTGCGGCGCCGTTGGCGGCCTGTTGCAAGCGGCGGGGGCGTTACTCCTTACGGAGTATTGTGAGGAAAACGGCATGCGCCGAGGATCGGGCCCCGAGATGGAGGTGCCTCGGATCGCATGACGACAACGCGAACCCAAGGCCCGGACGACGCGCGCAAACCATAGCTTCAAGGCAAGTTTCAGAGCACGAGTTCTTTGCGGTGGAGAGGAAAATGTTTGGAGGCAAATGTGCACATTGACCATATAACCGCAGCAGTCACAGAAGCCGTGGCGGGCATGCTCGAGGTCGACTTGGCGGCGCTCGATGTCGAGCGCTCCTTCTACGAAATGGGTGTCGATTCGGTACAGGTCGTCGGGCTCTCCGCCGAGTTCGAAGACCTCTTCGGTATCTCGCTCGACCCCGAATTCGCCTACCAGCACGACAGCGTGAGCAAGATCAGCCGGCACCTGCACAGCGTTATGAACGCAGGGGCGAGGTAGACCATGACGGTTTCCCTGCTCAATGTAACCCGCCAGGAGCTGCTCGATTTCGTCGGTCTCAACGAGACGGTGGCCAGCGCCAGCGGCACGCGGATAGTGACCGAAAGCGGCCAGACCTTGATCGACTTCGTCGGCCAATTCGGCGCTGTGCCCTTTGGCTACGGCCCGCGGGAAATCACCGATGCGGCAACCGCGTTTCTCGCCTCGGGTCGTCCCACTTTCGTCCAGCCATTGCTCAACCCCGAAGTGGAGCAGCTCGCGCGGCGTCTGATCGAGATCGCGCCCGGCAGCATGAGCAGGGTGACCTTCACCACCAGCGGGGCGGAGACGGTCGAAGCCGCGATCAAGCTCGCCCGTGCGGCCACCAACCGGGAGTTGATCGTCGGCACCTGCACCGGCTTTCACGGCAAGACCCAAGGTGCCGTCGGCGTCACCGGCAAACAGCTCTATCGCGAGCCCTTCCATCTGCGCCCGGACGGCTTCAGCCATGTGCCTTATGGCGATCTGGCCGCCCTGGAAACCATGTTGCAGAAGAACCGCGTCGCGGCCTTCTTCGTCGAGGCCGTGCAGGGCGAGGCGGGGATGATCACCCCGCCCGCGGGTTATCTGCTCGCCGCCCAGGAGCTGTGCCGTAAATACGGTGCATTGTTCGTGCTGGATGAGATTCAAACCGGCCTTGGCCGCACCGGCCAGCTGTTCGCCGCCACGGCCGAGGGCCTCGCGCCGGACGTACTGCTGCTGGCCAAGGCATTGGGCGGCGGCCTGGTGCCGATCGGCGCTTGCATATACGGCGAAAACTGCTGGAGCCGGGATTTCGACCGCCATCACAGTTCGACCTTCGCGGTGAACGGTTTTACCGCCGCCGTGGGCCTGGCGGTGATCGAACAGTTGACGGCGAACGGCGGCGAGGTGGTCAAGCGAGCGGCGGAGCAGGGCGCCTACCTGCGGGCCGGGCTGGAGCGCCTGGTGGCGCATTATCCCCAGGTGTTCGAGAGCCTCGACGGGCGTGGCCTGATGCTCGGCCTGAAGTTCCGTCGCTGGTCCGGCGACCGCCTGTATACCTTGTCGCTGGCCAGTGCTTTCGGCGCGCTGGTGCCTATCGTCTGCGGCTACCTGAAGAGCCGTCACGGGGTTTACTGCTTGCCGACCCTGAGCGAAGGCAACGTACTGCGGATTCAGCCGCCTTTCACGATATCCCAGGGCGATATCGACGTGCTGCTGCACGGGCTGCATGCCGCGGCGGAGCTGATCGCCCATGACCAGCAGCACCGTCTGATACTCGACGCCCATGGTTTCGCCGGCCCGCGCGGGCCGCTGGCCAAGTGGGCCGCGCCAACTGCCGCCAAACGTCATGGCGGCGGTGGTCGGTGCCTGGGCCGCTTCGCCTTTCTGTTGCATCCGACCACGCCCGAAAGCGTCAATGGCGACAGCATCGTCGATGCGCTCGGCGTTTCGGCGGAAGAAAAAGCCTTTATGCAGGATTGGCTGGCGGAGTTCTCTGAATGGGCGAAACCCGACCTCGATACCGGCGTGTCCTACCATGCGCGCCATATCTATAACGACGACGGCGATTATGTAGAGGGCTGGCTGGTCGGCAGCCTGCTGCAGCCACGCGACCTGATGCGTTTGAGCATGAGCAAGCGCCGCAAGCTGCTCGACAATTACCTGGAAACCGTCGCTAGCCTCGACGTGGACTTCGTCGGCCTGGGTGCCTACACCTCGGTGATTTCCAATGCGGGTAGCGATGTGGTCAACGAGCGCTTCCATACCACCACCGGCAATAGCCTGACCGCCATGGTCGGTGTCGATGCGCTGGTCAGCACCTGCGCCGCACGCGGAGCGCCCCTGGCCAAGCGGCTGACGGGGGTGATCGGCGCCTACGGTTCGGTCGGTCGCCTGGCCAGCCTCAGGCTCGGCAAGTATTCCGAACACCTGGTGCTACTCGGCAACGCCGCCAATCGCGGCGCGATGCACGAGCTGCGTCTGGTCGGCGGCGAGCTCTATAGCGCGGCGTTGCAAGCCATGCGAAGCGGGCATCCGACCGGCATCGCGAAAACCCTTGCCATGCTGTTGCCCGATGCTGGCGTGGTCGAGCGTCTGCTGGCTCGCGACCTGTCCGACGATGCGCAACTACGCGATCTGTTCGACAGCATCGATGCGCTGGGCCGGGAGAAGGCCGGCTACCTGCCTGCGGTTACGGTCGCATCCGATCTCGCGCACTGGCTGCCACGCCTGGAAGTGGTGCTGTCGGCCACCTCGAACGGGGCGGCATTTATCGACCCTGCGGCGCTGCACCACAACGCGATCATCTGCGATTGCGCGCAGCCACCCGATATCGGCCACAGCTCGTTGCCCCAGCGCCCGGATGTGACGGTCATCGAAGGCGGGCTGATCCATATGCCAGAGCGTAGCTATCGCTTCGGTGACCAGAATCTCACCAGCCTGCCGTCGGGGACGATCTTCAGCTGCCTGGCGGAAACCATAGTGCTGACGATGGCCGGCAAGCAACGCGACTACAGCATCGGCAAGCGACCTACGCTGGCCGATGCCGAGGCGATATTCGAGCTGGCCCGCGATTTCGGTTTCGCGCCCGCCGTGGAACAACCGATAGAGAAAGCCGGATAACCGGATAAGAACAAGAACCAGAGCGACAATCGAGGTCATTTTCCATGTCGATGCAATCTGCCAGAAGCATTACCGAGAAGCGCCTGCCGGGTCTTATCGCCGCGTTGCAACAGCGCGGTCGGATGGCGCTCGAGAAAGCCGACCCCGGCGAATTGTGCGAGCTGTTCAGGACGTACAAGGCCGCCGGCCTGATCATTCCGGAATCCTTCGGCGGTTTGGGCGCATCGCCGCGCGAGACGGTGGAGATTCTGCGTACGGTCGGCTCGCTCTGTCCGTCGCTGGCCGTGATGATGACCATGCATCACCACACCATCGCTACCATCGTTCAGCTCGGCGGCCTGATTCCCGCGGCCGACGAATTGCTCTACGGCATCGCGCAGAATCAGCTGCTGATCGCCTCGGCGTTCGCCGAGGGCAAGGCGGGCGCGGAGATCTTCAACTCCAGCGTCAAAGCCACGCCGGTCGAGGGCGGCTTTCTGCTCAAGGGCAGCAAGAAGCCCTGCACCATGAGCCACAACATGGATGTGATCGTGGTCGGCGTGGCCCGCGAGAACGAGGATCGCAGCATGACCCAGG
>CBIHQF010000156.1:0-7676 GCA_966211665.1 uncultured Pseudomonas sp.
GCAGCGACCGCCTGCTCGGCCTGCTCGCCGCCGCCAGCCTGCCGCTCGGCCTGCTGTGCGTCGGCGCGGCGTTGAAGCCCGAGCAACTGGGCCGCGAAGTCCCGGCCCTGGCCTGGAACAGCGGCCTACGCCTGCTGGCCATGCCGTTGTTGGCCTGGGCAGTGGCCTACGGCCTGCGCCTGCCCACCATGGAAAGCAGCGTGCTGGTGCTGTTCTTCGCCCTGCCCACCGCGCCCACCGCCTATGTGCTGACCCGCCAATTGGGCGGCGACAGCCAGTTGATGGTCGGCATCATCACCCTGCAAACCCTGCTCGCGGCCGGCAGCTTGTCGCTGGTATTGCTGGTGCTGGCGGCCCTGTAAGACAGCGCCAGACCGTTAAATATATTGGACTGGCAGTTTCCGAGTAATATCTTTAAAAACAGTAGCTTATACATCATCCACTCGATAGGCACGAGCCACAACCGTGCAATATCTCGACAAATATCGGCTTATTTGTTTGACATATTTTACGGCTTTGGCAGACTGAGTCAGCTTTCCGCTGCCAATGTACCGCTGCGTGAGACGGCCATTCGATCCATCGATTCGCTGCATCGAAGTGCCCACCCAGCGGTCTATCGGCAGAGGCTAGCCGAACCAGGAGGTAACGCCGCAACGGCCTCTCCTGCACAGCCATGGCAGGCGCGCCCTGCCCCAAGGTGATTTATGTCCAACAACAAAACCCCGACCGCCAAACGCAAGCCCGTGGTGCTTATGTCCATGGGCGCTCAAGAGCGCAAAGGCCACGCCTACCAAGTCATGACCCACAAATACATCGTTCCCCTGGCCGAGTTGTCCGGCTGTGTGCCGCTGCTGGCACCGACCTGCTGCGGCACCGAAGATCTCGAGCAGTATCTGGATATGGTCGACGGGGTCTACCTGACCGGCGCCGGCAGCAATATCGACCCGGCGCTGTACGGCCAGCCCAACCTGACCCCGGACAAGGCCCAGGACAGGGACCGCGACCTGTTCGACCTGCCGCTGATCCGTGCCGCGATCGAACGCGGCCTGCCGCTTTTCGGCATCTGCCGTGGCATGCAGGAAATCAACGTGGCCCTGGGCGGCGACATCCACCAGAAGCTCTACGCCGAAGCCGATTTCGACGACCACCGCGAAGACGCCGACGCCCCAGTGGAGGTGCAGTACGGCGAAAGCCACAGTGTCGATCTGCTGCCGGGCACCTGGCTGGCCGAGCTGTTGCAGAAGGATAAAATCGTCGTCAACTCGCTGCACGGTCAGGGCATCGCCCGCCTGGGCGAGGGCCTGGAAACCCTGGCGCTGGCCGAGGATGGAGTGATCGAAGCGATCCATGCGCCCGGTTTGCCGCAGTTCACCCTGGCGGTGCAATGGCACCCGGAATGGCAGGCCGCGCAGAATCCCGATTCTGTGAAGATTTTTCAGGCCTTCGGCGAAGCCTGCCGTCAACGCATGGCGCAGCAGCGCCTGTAGTTTCGCCCAGGGCGCTATTCCTCGGCCGGCGACAGGAAGTCGTCGATGATCCGCTGGTATTCGCCATTTTTGTGCAGTACCGCCAGCCCCGCATTGAAGTCGCCGATCAGCTCTGCAGCGCGGGGATGGTTGCGCGGCACGATGAAATGCAAGGCGCTGCCGCTGAACAGGCTGCGCGAACGACGAAAGCGGTTTGGCGGCTCTCCCGTGGCGCGTATCGCGGCTTCACCGAGGCGCAAATCGGCGACGAAGAAATCGTCGCGATTGAGCAACAGCAACCGTGCGCATTCATCCAGGCCGTTCGGCGAATGACGGGTCAGATGCCCATCCTCGATCATCTGGCGAATCGCCGGCGGCGGTTGCCAGCCCAACGGGTAGCAGATCCGCGTGCCGGTCAACACCGCCAGATCATCGGGCTCGAAGACCTCTCCGGCGCGGCTGAACAGATGCTGCTCAGAGACGAACAGCGGCGCCGAGTAGAAGTACTCGCGCTCACGTTCGGTGGTATGCACATAAGGGAAGGTGGCGTCGTATTCGCCCTGCAAGGTCATCAGGTAGCCGCGATTCCACGGCCGCCAATCCACGCTGCTACCGATATGACGCGCGGTCAGCGCCGCCTGCACCATCTGCGTCAGCATGCCGCCGCCGGGCAACTGTTGGCCGGTAAAGGGCGCGTAGTCGTTGCCGCTGACCAAGCGCAAATTGTCCGCCTGGGCAACAATCGGCAAGCTCAACAGTAAATGGATCAGCAACCGCTGCAGCATCGAGTCCGAACTCGCTTCTATAACTTGGCCAATGGCTGCAAGTGTAGACCCTAGGCTTACAGCCGACGGGCCTCGACCGATGCCCGTCGGCGCAGCGGCGCGTTGATTATTCGAGGGTGAACCACTGCACCTCGACGCGGCGGTTCTGCTCGCTGTCTTCGCCGAGCGGCTCTTCCCAACCGCGGCCGACCAGCTCGATGCGCTCTTCCTCGATCCCGGGGTGCCGCGCCATCAGCGCTTCCTTGACCGCCTGGGTGCGCTGGCGCGACAGCTCCATGGCCTTCAGCGCCATGCTGCGCACCAGCGCCGGGCCGCCCTGGCGTTCGAATTCGCCGAGCATGGCGTTATCCACGTGGCCGCGCAGCAGTACGATGGAGCCGGGGCTGACCTGGAGGAATTTCTTGATGGTGTCCAAGTAGTCCTGGTTGTCCTTGGCCTGCTTGTCCAACTCAGCCGAGTTCGGTTCGAAGAAGAAGCGGATGTCCTTGCTCAGCAGCGCGTCGCCTTCCAGGGCGACCCTGCCGCTGGTGCGGATCGGCGCGATGGCGATGCTCTGGCCCTGGAACTGGCCGTCCTGCTGCAACGTCTTGAGGTGCGCGAGATCGGCGAAGCGCGCCGGGTCGGCCGGGTTGCGGATCAGCGAACCGTAGGCCAGCACCGAGGATTGGAAGATGCCCTGGAACGAGCCGGCCGAATCGATGCTGCCGTCGAAGAACGCCAGGTTCTCCGGCAGGTTGCTCAGGTGCACCTTGCTCAGCTCGTCGAGGGTTTCCTCGGGGGTCCAGCCGAACACCTTGGCGACCACGCCGGCGTGGGTCTTGGGATCGTCGCGCAGCAGGCGGTTGCCTTCCAGCAGGCCATGCACCAAGCCTTTGACGATTTCCGGGTGGGCCGTGGCGAAGCCTTTATTGACCACCAGAATGTCCGCCACCACCAGCAGGTTGCGGTTGGACACCAGCATCTTCGCCGCACCGGCGGATTCGGCGACCACCTCGTCGGTACGCGGCGACCAGCCGACGCAACCATTCAGGCGCTGCTTGCCGGCCAGTTCGGCGGCGTAGGCGTCGCAGGCGATAAAGGCGTCCTCGTAGAACACCAGGCCCAGTTCGTTCGGCGCCGGGCGGCTATCCAGGTCGCGCAGGACCTTGACCGGCACCCCGGCCTCGGACGCCAGGTAGCGGATAAAGAATTCGCTCTCGTTGAACTGGCTGGCGCCGAGCACCTTGCCTTTGAGCTGGTTGATGCTGGCAATGTCGGTGTCCACCACCACCTGATCGGCACCGCGGGAGAAAGCGATCTGCGCCGGCACCGTGACCTCGAACTGCCTGCCGAGCACCGCCAGCACGTCGGCGGTGGTCGCCACCGCGGCCATCTGGCCGTTGTTCAGCGCCGACCACTCCTCGCTTTCGCCCT
The DNA here is from genome assembly GCA_966211665.1 of uncultured Pseudomonas sp. Taxonomy (GTDB): domain Bacteria; phylum Pseudomonadota; class Gammaproteobacteria; order Pseudomonadales; family Pseudomonadaceae; genus Aquipseudomonas. The sequence continues at coordinate 3,665 of CBIHQF010000156.1, forward strand.
TGTTCAGGCGCACCTGAAACCCGTACTGCTTGGCGAAGAACGACTCCGGATTCGGCTCCAGACCGCCGTTGGCGACGATCAGGCCGCCGTAGCCGGCGTACTCGCTCATGTCGATGTCGACGATGTTGTTCTTCATCTCGTAGGGCGCGGCCGATTGCAGGGTCGGCGTGCCGGTTACCGGCTCGACCGGCTCGGGGCCGTCGGCCACCCCGAGGCTCGCGGGCAAATCGCCGAGCACGTTGCTGGCGCCTTCTTCGAGCATGTCTTTGCCGACCAACCAGGCCCCCAGCCCTAGCAGGCCGAGCACCAGCAATATGGTCAGCAACTTGCCGGCGGCATTGCCCCGTTGGCGCTGCCTGGGTACGGATAAATACATGACGCCTCTCCCTGTCGGATGCGAGCCAGCGGCCCGCCAATCAAAAGTGTTCACTGCCTATACCGCTTCCCGGATTGCGCTGCGCTTATTCGGGCTACGGCATCGTAGGGTGGATGACGCTTTACCCATCCACCAATAACTTCCCGAATTTCATCCGGCATTCGGTCTGCATCGTAGGGTGGATCACGCTTCTTCCATCCACCAATAACGGTGGTGGATGAAAAAGGCATCAGCTACGCGCCCCGATCCACCCTACACAGCGATATCACTGGCGTAGCGATTCGCCTTGCCCCGGCTTATCGCCCTGGCCTTGCAACACATAACGCGGCAAAGCCTGTTGCTCGTTGAGTTCGAGCACGCCGAGCAGGTCGCGCTGGCTATTCAGCCAACGGCTGGCCTCGTTGAACGAGGAAGTCAGGGCATTCAGCGCCACGCCTATCTGTTCTTCGTCGGTGGCCAGCAGCGTCTGTTCGCGGATCAAGGCGATCTGCTGCTCGATGCGCTGCAATTCGGCATCCACATGTTCCTTGCGCCGCAAGCCTTCGGCATGGGCCGCCTGGCGCGCGTCTATCACCTGTTTTTGCTGCTCCAGGCTGCGCCGCAGTTCGTCGTTCAGTTCGCTGGCGGCCAGGCGTGCATCGATCTGATCTTCCTGCTTTTGCAGCTCGGCGCTGTCCTGGGCGGCGGTATTCACCACCACGTTCAGCGCCTGGCCGGCGACCAGCAGGCGCAGATTGAGCCACACCAGTTGCTCCAGGCTGGCGGCATGGGAGGCCATCAGCGGCGAGCGCGAAAGCAGTTGCAACACCTCGCGGGCACGCGCCTCGACCGCTTGCTGGCGGGCGCGTTGCTGCGGATCGAGCAGCGCCACAGTGGCTTCGTAACGCTGGCTGGCCGGGTCGGTCGGCTGCACCTGTCGGGCATCCACGGTGCGGCGAAAGCGCTCGCTACGCGCCAGCAGCATCAGATAGCCCAACTCGGCACCGGCGCCGAGCACCCAGAAACCGGGGCTGACGAAGGCACCCAACAAGGCGAACGCCGCCAGACCGAACCAGTTCGGCGGGATCGGCATGCCCAGCGGGCGGGCATTGAAAGCGGCCCAGAGGTAGCGTCCGGCACTCATGGGCTGACGCCCTGATCGGCGAGCGAACGCAGGCTTTCGGGAACGAAGGCCATATCCGTGGCCTCGCGAATGGCGATGCCCATCTGCATGCGCAGCACCTGTTCGGCCACCGGCGGCTGATAGCCCTGCAGGCAGTGTTTCAGCGCCACCAAGGGTTCCATCTGCGCGGTGCGCACCTGGCGGTAGACCTTCACCGCCAGCGCCTCGGCGGCGCCCGGGGTGAGCAGCAGCGGCAACGGCAATTTCACCAGCGCTTTGATCTCCAGCTTGAGTTCGAAACGTTTGAGCAGCGCCTTGAGCAGCGCGGCGCTTTCCTCGACCGTGGTGGTCGGCAGCAGCGGGATTTTCACGTCGACCCGACCTGGGCGTTTGAGGTCGACTTCGATCAGATCCGGGCGCGAGGAGGCGAGAATCCAGATCACCTTGCCGCGGTTGTCGGCGTCGCCCATCTCCTGGGCGATCATCGAGTAGAGGCGCCCGGACAAACCGCTGTCGCCACTGCCGCCATCGCGCTTGCCGAGGGTCTGGTCGGCTTCGTCGATAAACACGATGCAACGGCCGAGGCCACGGATCAGGCGGAAGATCTTCTCCAGATTACCTTCGCTGGAACCAACCCAGCGGTCGCGGAAGTTCTTCAGCTTGACCACCGGCACCCCGGCCTCGCCGGCCAGGCACTCGACCAGATAGGTCTTGCCGGTGCCGACCGGGCCGCAAAAGATATAGCCCTTGGGCAGCGCGCGCAGGTCGGCGGCCTGCCACAGCGCCATGTCCTGGCGCAGCCAGACTTTCAGCGCCTCCTGGGCGTGGTAATCGTCGAGGGTGCGCTTGGATTCGATAAATTCCACCAGGCCGGCACTGTCGTTCTCCACCAACTCCTTTTTCGCTTCGATCCAATCCTGTGCGCCGAGCACCTTGCCTTCATGGGCGCGGCGTTTGACCAGGCTGGCCAGGGCGCTGAGGCTGACCCCGGCGAGGGCCTGCACGGTGCCGTTTTCCTCGGCGGCGAAGGCGGCGGGATGATCGATGCGTAGCTGCGCCAGGCACTGGCCGAGGCTGACGGCATCCGGCAGCGGCACCTGCACCCGGTCGATGCGCGGGTTATTGGCCACCAGCGGGTGCAGGTCGTTGAGGTTGTCGGCCAGCAGCAGGCTGGCGAAGGCCATATCGGCGAACGGCGGCTCGGCGGCCCAATCGCGCACCAGGCTGGCCAGGCTCGCAGTGGCGAAATCGCCCTGGCGGCTGGCCGGCAGCACCAGCTCGGCGCCGCGCAGAATCACCGCCACGTGCTCGTTGTTGCCGCGCCCCAACGCCCGCAAATTCGCGCGATAACGCAGGTAGCGGCTGATCAGCTCGATTGCTTCGCGCGGGTCCTGAGGCCAGCGCTGACTCTTCTCCACCGCTGGCCACTCGGCGAAACGCTCACCGCCGCGCAACAGGCTCAGGCCGTTGCCGGAGTCGTAGAGAAACACTAAATGAAAGGTGCCGAGCAGCTTGGCCTCAAGGTAACGGATCAGGCTGACCAGATGACCGCCCAGGGGAAAGCGGTCGGCGACATTGCCGTACAACACGAACTGGCCATGGGCGCCGCTTTCATAAGCCAGACGCAACTCGTCGACCCAACCCGGTACATCCCGCTCCCGACCCATGACTTACTGGTTTTCCGATTGCGGCGTGCTGCCGCCCATGCTGCGATTGGCCGCCGGCGCCTCGCTGCTGGCTTCCTGACCCGGCAGGCTGATGCCCTCTTTGGCGGCGAACTCGGCCAGGGCCTGGTCGGCCAGGGCGTCCATCTCGGCTTCCTTGATATTCACTTCGCTCATGTCCATCGAATCGCGGGCCATACGCGCACGGCCGGCGGCCTTGGTGCGCTCTTCCTCGACCATCTCGTGCAGGCGGTTGAGGGTGTCGCCGGAGCCGCCGATCTCGCTGACCATGCCGGCGGCCATCTCGTTCATCTCGGCCATCGCGGTCTTCATGCGCATATCGTTGATCGCACCCTTGAGCGCCTCGATCTTGGCACGCGCGGCATTCACCGCCACTTCGCGGGCCTTGGTCAGATTCTGGTAGGTCTCTTCGGCCTGGGCCAACTGGCGGCGATTTTCTTCCAGCTCGCGGGCCAGGTTCTGCAAACGCAGGGCGTTCTGCGCGGCGGCCGACTTGTTGCCGGCCCGCAGATGCGCGGTGGTGCGCGCATGCAGCTCGCGTTCCTCGGTCTCCTGCTTGCGCACCTGGCTCATCAAGCGCTCGGCAAGGCCGGCGTGGGCGGCCAGACCCTGGTTGAAATTGGCGATCTGCTTGCGCAGATTCTCCTGCTCCAACTCCAGCAGGGCTTCCGGGTTCTTGCGTTCGATGTCCTTGATAAACAGGGAAAGCATGCCTTTGAGGATATTGCTGAGGCGGGCGAACATGGCGACTCCTTGCTGTGCGGGCGAACCTTCGAGTGCCCGGATCAGGCCGGACAGAGTGCTGGCATTTTTGGCGAGCGGCCCGACGGATGCAACCTCAATCGACGA
>CBIHQF010000157.1:0-7667 GCA_966211665.1 uncultured Pseudomonas sp.
AAGCGCGCTTCGGTCAGGTCGATACCCAGCGGCAGGAAGGGGTTGATATCCAGGCAGCGCACTTCGATGTACTGCACGCCGCGGGCCATCAGCGCCTGGATCGGTCGCTCGCCGCTGTAGGTCACGCGCTTGGGACGGATATTCGAGTAGTACTCGTTTTCGATCTGCAGGATATGGGTGTTGAGCTGCAGCCATTCACCGTCCTTCTTGCTGCCGATATCGACATAGGGCGGGTAGGGCGTACCGACCGCCTGGCGCAGGCTATCGGTGTAGCTGGTCAAATCGTTGTAGCAGGGCGTCAGGCCGGCCTGGGCCTCGCTCTGGTAGCCCAGATCGCTCATGCGCAGGCTGGTGGCGTAGGGCAGGTACAGGGTATCGGCATCGAGCTGTTGCAGCTGGTGCGGGCGGCCACGCAGGAAGCCCGCATCGATCGCCGGCGAGGCGCCGAACAAGTACATCAACAGCCAACTGTAACGGCGGAAATTGCGAATCGTCGCGATATAGCGCGCCGACTGGTAATCCCGCGCGCTGCTGACGTCGCCTTCGGCCTGCTGCTGCAATTGCCAGAGCCGTTCGGGCAGGGAGAAGTTGTAATGGATGCCGGCGATGCATTGCATGGTCTTGCCGTAACGCAGGGCCAGGCCCTTGCGGTAGACATACTTGAGCTGGCCGATATGCGAGTTGCCGTAGCGGGCGATGGGAATCTGCTCTTCTTCGGGCAACCGGCCGGGCATCGACGGGCTCCACAGGTATTCGCCATCGAGCTTGCTGTAGGCGAAGCGGTGGATCGCGTCGAGATCGGCCAGGGTGGTCGCAGGGTCGGCTTCGGCGGGGGTGATGAACTCCAGCAGCGACTCGGAATAGTCGGTGGTGATCTGCGGATGGGTCAATGCCGCCCCCAGGGTTGCCGGGTGCGCGGTCAACGCCAGCTGGCCGTCGGCGTCGACGCGCAGGCATTCGCGCTCGATACCGTGCAGGCATTGAGCAAGCAGGGGGAGGTTGGCGCGCTCGCCCATCAGGGCCAAGCGGCGGGAGAACTGGTCGCTCAAGATTGCATTCCTTCACGCATCGGTCGCCCCAATATGGGGGTGAATAACCTGCTCTACAAGGGGGCGAGATGGCGGGCGTGGACGCACGGTCACTCGGTCGATGGAACCTTATAACCCGAGGCAGAGGAAGCTTGTTATAGCTGGGCGCAGTGCGCATGCGCCAGAGCGACGCGAAAAATACCGGGCTGAGCACCCGAGCCATCCGCCGCGATGGCGGTGGATGGCTCGGGGTTTCTATTACCGATGATTTCTTCAATTGCTTGGCGTTGGCGAACAGCGCGGCCATGGCGCCATTGGCGGCGGCCGGTTTCGGCTCATTGCGTGGTGCGCTTGGCTGCGGCCGGGAGCCTCCACGGGATTGCCCGCCATGGGAGTGCCCACCACGTGGCCCTTCGATCTTCTCGCCGGGCGTGTCGCCCATGCGCATCGACAGCGCGATACGGCTGCGCGGGATGTCCACTTCCATTACTTTGACCTTGACCACGTCGCCGGTCTTGACCGCCTCGTGCGGGTCCTTGACGAACTTCTCCGACAGCGCGGAAATATGCACCAGGCCGTCCTGGTGCACGCCGATATCGACGAAGGCGCCGAAGTTGGTGACATTGGTCACCACGCCTTCGAGGATCATGCCCGGCTTGAGGTCGTTGAGCGTCTCGACGCCGTCCTGGAATTCGGCGGTCTTGAACTCGGGGCGCGGGTCGCGACCGGGCTTTTCCAGCTCGGCGAGGATGTCGCCGATGGTCACCAGGCCGAAGGTCTCGTCGGTGAATTTCTTCGGATCGAGGCGCTTGAGGAAACTCGAATCGCCGATCAGCGAGCGGATATCGCGGCCGGTGTCGGCGGCGATGCGCTGCACCAGCGGGTAGGTTTCCGGATGCACGGCGGAAGCGTCCAGCGGGTTGTCGCCGTTCATCACGCGCAGAAAGCCGGCAGCCTGTTCGAAGGTCTTGTCGCCCAGGCGCGGCACCTTTTTCAGGGCGTCGCGGGTCTTGAATGCGCCATGGGCATCGCGATGGGCGACGATATTTTGCGCCAGGGTCGCGTTGAGCCCGGAGATGCGCGCGAGCAGGGCGGCGGATGCGGTGTTCACGTCGACACCGACGGCGTTGACGCAGTCCTCGACCACCGCATCGAGCGAGCGCGCCAGCTTGAGCTGGGACACGTCGTGCTGGTACTGGCCGACGCCGATGGATTTCGGGTCGATCTTCACCAGTTCGGCCAGCGGGTCCTGCAGGCGGCGGGCGATGGATACCGCACCGCGGATAGACACGTCGAGATCGGGGAATTCCTTGGCCGCCAGTTCCGAGGCCGAATACACCGAGGCGCCTGCTTCGCTGACCATCACTTTGGTCATCTTCAGGCCGGGGTATTTCTTGATCAGCTCGGCGGCCAGCTTATCGGTCTCGCGGCTGGCGGTGCCGTTGCCGATGGCGATCAGATCCACCGAGTGCTTGGCGCACAGCGCGGCGAGCACGGCGATGGTCTGGTCCCACTGGTTTTTCGGCGCATGTGGGTAGACGGTGGCGGTGTCGAGCAGCTTGCCGGTGGCATCCACCACCGCGACCTTGCAGCCGGTGCGCAGGCCCGGGTCGAGGCCGAGGGTGGCGCGCGGGCCGGCCGGGGCGGCCAGCAGCAGGTCGTGCATGTTGCGCGCGAACACCGAGATGGCTTCGTCTTCGGCGCCCTCGCGCAGTTCGCCGAGCAGGTCGGTTTCCAGATGGGTGTAGAGCTTGACCTTCCAGGTCCAGCGCACCACCTCGCCGAGCCATTTATCGGCGGCGCGGCCACGTTGTTCTATGCCGAAGCGCTCGGCGATCATGCCTTCGCAGGGGTGCATGGTGCCGGCGGTCTCGTCGCCGACTTTCAGGCTGGCGCTGAGAAAGCCTTCGTTGCGCCCGCGGAAAATCGCCAGGGCACGGTGCGACGGGGCGTTCTTGAAGGGTTCGTCGTGTTCGAAGTAATCGCGGAACTTCGCCCCTTCCTGCTCCTTGCCCGGCACCAGTCGAGCGCTGAGGGTGGCGTTGTGCTTGAGGAAGCTGCGCAGGTTGCTGAGCAGGCTGGCGTCCTCGGCGAAGCGCTCCATCAGGATGTACTTGGCGCCTTCGAGCACGGCCTTGATATCGGCGAAGCCTTTTCCCGCATCGATAAAGCGTGCGGCCTCGGTTTCCGGATTCAGGTTCGGGTCGCCGAACAGGGCGTCGGCCAGCTCGCCGAGGCCGGCTTCCAGGGCGATCTGGCCCTTGGTGCGGCGCTTCTGTTTGTACGGCAGGTAAAGGTCTTCGAGGCGGGTCTTGGTGTCGGCCAGGTTGATCTCGCGGGTCAGTTCGGGCGTCAGCTTGCCTTGTTCCTCGATGCTGGCGAGGATGCTGGCGCGGCGATCGTCCAGTTCGCGCAGGTAGCGCAGGCGCTCTTCCAGGTTGCGCAACTGGGTGTCATCCAGGCTGCCGGTGACTTCTTTACGGTAACGGGCGATGAACGGCACGGTGGAGCCTTCATCGAGCAGCGCTACGGCGGCGGCGACCTGTTGCGGGCGCACGCCCAGTTCTTCGGCGATGCGGTTGTTGATGCTGAGCATAAGACGCTATCCACACTGGAACGAAAAACCGACCACGCAGACGGTGGCCAGACGATAGAGCCGCGCATTATAGTCAAAGCTATGACCAGTTAACCGTTGCATGTGCGACCTCTTGTAGGGGACCGCGCCCGTTCCCGACGGGCTTTCGGCATTTCCCGCATCCATGTGGGTCTCGCGCGACCTCATGGCGAATGCAGCCCTAGAGCTGCCCGCTCATCGCTTGGTGGATCCGCGCAAAGCTCGCCCCGAGGTCACGGAGCGCCGCCCGGAACCTCCCACGGATCGCAGGTCATCCGCGTCTGGTGATACAACCCCCTGACGGGCTTGCCGTTCTATATTTCCAGGCCCTGTTAGCCCTCAAGCCCGATAGCTGATATGCCCATCGACCAGGGTGTAGCGCACCGCGGCGGGCAGGCAATGGCCGATAAAGGGGCAGTTGGCGCCCTTGGAATGCCAGCTTTCGCCAGCCAAGGTCGAGGCCTGTGGGTCGAATAGCACCAGGTCTGCCGGTGCGCCCACGGCCAGGCGTCCGGCGGGTAGGCGCAAGGCGTCGGCCGGGCCGCAGGACAGGCGCGCGAGCAGCGTCGGCAGGTCGAGCAAACCGTCCTGCACCAGGCTCATGGCCAGGGGCAGAAGCAATTGCACGCTGCTGATGCCCGGTTCGGTGGCGCCGAACGGCGCCAGTTTGGCATCGCGCTCATGGGGTTGGTGGTGGCTGGCGATGGCCGAGATGACCCCGTTTCTCACCGCCTCGCGCAGGCCGTCGCGGTCGGCGCGGGTGCGCAGCGGCGGTTGCACGTGGTACAGGCTGGAGAAATCGATCAGCGCTTCGTCGGTAAGGAACAACTGATATAGGGCGACATCGGCGGTCACCGGCAAGCCCCTGGCCTGGGCTTCGGCGATCAACTGGGCGCCACGGGCGCTGGTCAGCTGGCTGAAGTGAGCACGCACGCCGCTTTGTTCGACCAGCAGCAGGTCGCGGGCCAGGGCCACGGTTTCCGCACTTTCCGGAATGCCCGACAGGCCGAGGAAGCTGGCGGTCGGGCCTTCGTGAGCCAGGCCGCCTTCGGCCAGGTCGAAATCCTGGGAGTGGAAAATCACCGTCAAGTCGAAGGTGGCGGCGTATTCCAGGGCGCGGCGCAGGGTGCGGTTATTGCGGAAGGTGTCGAGGCCGTTGCCGAACGCCACGCAGCCGGCGTCGCGTAAAGCTACCAGCTCTGCAAGCTGTTCGCCCTCCAGCCCCTTGCTCAATGCGCCGATCGGAAACACTTTGGTATGACCGGCTTCGCGGGCGCGGTCGAGAATCAGCTCGGCCACCGCCGAGGTATCCAGTACAGGCTTGGTATGGGGTGGGCAGCACAGCGCGGTGACGCCACCGGCGGCCGCGGCCAGGGTTTCGCTGGCGATATTGCCTTTGCGGCTGTAGCCGGGCTCGCGCAGGGCGACGGACAGGTCGACCAGGCCTGGGGCGGCGATCAGACCTTGGGCTTCGAGGGTTTTCTCGGCGACGAAATCGGCCGGTGCCTGGCCGATGGCGACGATTTTGCCGCCTTCGATAGCGAGGTCGGCGATCCGGTCGAGGCCGCTGCTCGGGTCCATCACCCGGGCGCCGAGGATAAGGGTGCGCATCAGTTCTGCTCCTCGGCGTTCTCTTGGTTGAGTTGGCGCTGGGCGTTCTGCCCGCTCATGGTCATAGACAGCACGGCCATGCGGATCGCGATGCCGTAGGTGACCTGATTGAGAATCACCGACTGCGGGCCGTCGGCCACCGCCGATTCGATCTCCACGCCGCGGTTGATCGGCCCCGGGTGCATGACCAGGGCGTCGGGCCTGGCCAGCGCCAGGCGTTGCTCGGTCAGGCCGAACAGGCGATAGAACTCGCCTTCGCTGGGCAGCAGGCCGCCCTGCATGCGCTCGCGTTGCAGGCGCAGCATGATCACCACGTCGACGTCCTTGAGGCCGGTCGCGAGGTCGTTGTACACGGTCACCCCGTACTGCTCGATGCCCACCGGCAGCAGGGTCTTGGGGGCGATCACGCGGATATCCGGGCAGCCCAGGGCCTTGAGCGCCAACATGTTCGAACGGGCCACCCGCGAATGCAGGATATCGCCGACGATGGCCACCGATAGCTGCTCGAAACCGCCTTTATGCCGTCTGATCGTCAGCATGTCGAGCATGCCCTGGGTCGGGTGGGCATGCCGGCCGTCGCCGCCGTTGATGATCGCCAGGTTCGGGCACACATGTTCGGCGATGAAGTGCGCCGCACCCGAATCGGCATGGCGCACGACAAAGATATCGGCGGCCATGGCTTCCAGGTTGCGCAGGGTATCGAACAGGGTCTCGCCCTTGCTGGTCGAGGAGGTCGACACGTTGAGGCTGATGACGTCGGCAGACAAGCGCTGGGCGGCCAGTTCGAAGGTCGTGCGGGTACGGGTCGAGTTCTCGAAGAACACGTTGCACACGGTCTTGCCGCGCAGCAGCGGGACCTTCTTCACCGCGCGGGCGCCGACCTCGAGGAAGGAGTCGGCGGTGTCGAGGATTTCCGTCAACAGCTCGCGGGGCAGGCCGTCGAGGGTGAGAAAGTGGCGCAGTTGGCCTTGGTCGTTGAGTTGCAGAGGGCGTTTGCCATCCATCATGTTCATTCTCAGTTGGCCAGCGTCTGGAGTTCGAGGGTCAGCGGCGTGGGGCCGGACAATTTTACCCGCTGATCGCTGGCCAGCGACAAGGTCGCGCCAACCACATCCGGGCGAATCGGCAGCTCGCGGGCGTTGAGGTCGAGCAGGCTGACCAGGGTCACGCTCGCCGGGCGGCCGTAATCGAACAGCTCGTTGAGGGCGGCGCGAACGGTGCGTCCGCTCATCAGTACGTCGTCGATCAGTACCAGGTGCTGGCCTTCGATCTCGAACGGTAACTCCGAAGGCTGGACTTGCGGATGCAGGCCGTTCTGGGTGAAGTCGTCGCGGTAGAAGGAGACGTCCAGAATGCCCAGCGGGCTCGAATTGCCCAAAGCTTCCAGCAAGGCCTGGGCGACCCAGACGCCGCCGGTGCGGATGCCGATAAAGCGCGGTTCGCCGATTTGCCGTTGATTGAGATGCTGGACCAGCGCCGCGGCCATCTGCGGCAGTAGTTCGGCGGGGTTGGGTAGGGTCATCGGAAGCTCCTTAATGAGCAGGCGTGCGCTCACACATCGTTCAAGTCGGGCAGTGCTCGCCGAGCCAGCCTTCCAGCAGCAGCGCGGCGGCCAGGGCGTCGACCGGGCGTTCGCGATAGCCGCCGTTCTGGCCCTGTTGCAGGCGCTGCCCCTTGGCTTCGTAAGTGGTCAGGCGTTCGTCGTGGGTGTGCACCGGCAGGTTGAAGCGGCCGTTCAGGCGGCGGGCGAATTTCGCCGCCCGTTCGCTCATCTCGCTCGGTGTGCCGTCCATGTTCAGAGGCAGGCCGACGACCAGCGCATCGGGTTGCCATTCGCGGATCAATCCATCGACCTTTTGCCAGTCCGGTACGCCATTCTGCGCTTTGAGGATGCACAGTTCGCGGGCCTGGCCGGTGATCGCCTGGCCGACGGCGACGCCGATCTGCTTGCTGCCGTAGTCGAAGCCCAGGAGTAGCCGAAGTGGTTTGTCGGTTTGCGCCATCAGGCGTGTCCGGCTTGCGAGGTGAGCAGGCTGAGGTTCACGCCGAGGCGCGCGGCGGCGGCTTCCAGGCGTTGCTCGAATGGCAATTCGAAGAGAATGCGCTGGTCCGCCGGGCAGGTCAGCCAGGCGTTATCGGCCAATTCTGCTTCCAGCTGACCCGCATCCCAGCCGGCATAGCCGAGGGTGATCAGGTATTTCTCCGGTCCGGTGCCGTCGGCGATGGCGAAGAGCACATCCTGCGAGGTCGACAGGCCCAGTTCGCCCAAGTCCAGGGTGGCGAGAAATTGCGGGCCGGCGGGGTGTAGGACGAAACCGCGGTCGGTTTGCACCGGCCCGCCGGAAAATATCTGCAGCTTCTGGCAGGCGGCCGGTGGCGGCTCGTCGGGGCGCAACTGTTCGAGTACGTCGGCC
>CBIHQF010000158.1:0-7629 GCA_966211665.1 uncultured Pseudomonas sp.
CGTCATCCGAGCGGATCTTCTTGTCCGCGGTGTAGCGGTTGATCATCGAATCCATATTGCCGGCCGCGACGCCGAAGAACAGATTCGGCTCGCCGAGCTTCATGAAGTCGTCTTTGCTGGTCCAGTCCGGCTGGGCAATGATGCCGACACGAAAACCCTGGGCTTCCAGCAGGCGGCCGATGATCGCCATACCGAACGACGGATGATCCACATAAGCGTCGCCGGTAACGATGATGATGTCGCAGCTGTCCCAGCCGAGGCGATCCATCTCTTCCCGGCTCATCGGCAGGAAAGGCGCCGGCCCGAAGCATTCGGCCCAGTATTTTGGATAATCGAACAACGGCTTGACTGCTTGCATGGGGATGACCGGCGCTGGGTACGGGAACGAAAAATCGCGGGCGCGGAATATAGCACAAAATTTGACCAAACCCGACACGGCCGCTGGGTTTTACGGCAGCGAAACAGCATTGTGCGGGCGAACAGTGATCACCGGCGCACATGTGCTTATACTCATGGCCATATGCCCTCACGCCCGGAACGTATGTAGTGCAGCGTCTGATATCCACGATTTGTCTGCTGCTGAGCTGGGCCTGTTGGGTCGGGCCAACCCTTGCCGCGCCCATTCTTCTGACTGCCGCCAGCAGCGGCGAGGGATTAAACGAACATATCGAGCTGCTCGAGGATGTCGGCGCCCGATTGAGCATCGCCGATATGGCCGAACCGGCGGTACAAAGCCGCTTCCAGCCGGCCAACGGCCGCGCCAGCGTCGGTCAGAGCCGTAACCCCTGGTGGATCAAGGTTCAACTACAGAGCGACAACGGACCGCGACACTGGTGGCTGGAAGTCGGCGCGGTCACCCTGCTCGACTTGCAGGTTTTCCTCCCCGACGGCCAGGGCGGCTGGAGCGCACGCCAGGCCGGCGAACGGGTCGGCTTCGCCGAGGGCCGCGACCACCCTTACCGGCGCGCGACCTTCGAGTTGCCGGCACTCGGCGGGCAGCCGCTGACCCTTTACCTGCGGACTTACGACCCGGCCGGCAACTCCTTCCCGTTGCGCGTCTGGCAACGCCAGGACCTCGACCTGCTGGCTGGCCAGGAAAACCTCGGCCTGGGCCTGATCTACGGGGTGATCTTCGCCCTGCTGCTGTACAACCTGTTCATCCTGTTCAGCCTGCGCGACAGCGCTTATTTCTGGTACGTGCTGACGACCGCCTTCGCACTGGTGTTCATCATGAGCATGACCGGCCACGGCTTCCAATACCTGTGGCCGGGCGGCGCAGTGCCGTTCTGGCTGGACCGCATCACCCTGCCGTCGCTCTGGGGCTTGTGCGCCAGCCGCTTCACCCAGACCCTGCTACAGACCCGCCACCATGTGCGCTGGGCACACCATCTGCTGAGCATGGCCTGCCTGGTCTATATCGTGGCGATTGCCCTGGAGGCCTTCGGCCAACGCAGCATGGCGGCCTGGATCATCGCCGTACTGTCGCTGACCAGCATACCCGCGGCACTCGGTAGCGCGCTGATTCGCTGGCGTCAGGGTTTCTTCCCCGCACTGCTGTATCTGTGCGGCTACGGCCTGGTACTCGGCAGCATCGCCGTGTTGCTGCTGCGCGCGACCGGTCTGCTGCAGCCCTCGGTGTACAACGCTTACGTTTTCCCGGTTGCGGTGGCCGCCGAATCCATCCTGTTCTCCTTCGCCCTGGCCTACCGCATCCAGATCCTCAAACGGGAAAAATCCGCCGCCCTGGAGCAGGCCGACCGCGAGAAAACCGCGCGCCTGGCGCAGATGCAGGCCAGTGCCGACGAACTGGGCAAAGCCGTGGCGCAACGCACCGCGGAGCTGGCCGCGGCCAACCAGCGCCTGCGGCAACGCGAGCAGGAACTGCAGCACGCCGCCTTCCACGACCCGCTGACCGAGCTGCCCAACCGCCGCTACCTGATCGTGCATTGCGAGTCGGCGCGGGCCAGCGCCAAGCGGCATACCCAGGCGATCGCCCTGCTGCTGATCGACCTCGACCACTTCAAGCCGATCAACGACCGCTATGGCCACGACGCCGGCGACCTGATGCTGCAAGCGATCGCCCAGCGCCTGCGCGAACATGTGCGCGGCGGCGATACGGTCGCGCGCCTGGGCGGCGACGAGTTCGCCGTGATGATTTGCGGCGCCGACGCCGAACAGCATGCCCGGGAAATCGCCGCCCGCCTGCTCGACGAACTGGCACAGCCGGTGATGTATGGCGCCGAGCGTCTGACCGTGACCATCAGTATCGGCGTGGCGCTGTACCCGCGGCACGCCGGTAACTTCGCCAGCCTGTACAAGGCCGCCGACGAGATGCTCTACAAGGTCAAGGCACGCGGCCGTTCGGGCTCGGCGATCTGCGGCGAAGACGGCGAGCTGAGCAGCAGCGCGCGCCTGCATCTGGATGTGCTCAACATCCGTAGTGGCTTGCTATAAGAGGCTAGCGCCCCTACCGCGAACACCCGCGACGGCCCTGGATATCTTGAGCGGTCAGGCCTCGCGATAACACCGTGCGGGCTGCACGGCCTGCCAAGCGGGGCGCCGGGCGGCGCCCCGGCAACGTCAAGCGATGGTTTTGTTCGCCGCCGCGATCATGGTGTTGGCCATCACCCCGTAAGCGGTGGTCCAGGCTTGCTCCACTTCTTCGGTAAAGGCATCGCCCAGGCCCTGGCCGAGGGTTTTCAGCAAGGCGCCGCCGACGGTGGCGTAGTGGCTGTCTTCCACACCGTAGTCGAGATGCCGTTCGCCGAGGCGCTGCAATACCGGCACCAACACGTCCAGCTCGTTCAGCTTGCCCACGGCCACGCCGATCATCTGCATCAGCTTCTTGCCTTGGGCCTGCATATCGCCTTTGAACAAAGGCTTGAGGCTGGGGTCGGCGCTGAACAGGTTGTGGTAGAACAGCGCCGCGGCCTCGTCGGCAATCGGCGCCACCTGGGCGAAGCTGCCTTGCACCAGGTCTATCTGCTTGGGAGTCATCGTTTTCGTCCTCATCGTTTTTATAAACACATACCGTTTATTGGCTTTGCGACACCATGTACTTCACCGCCGCGGCCACCTCGCCATCGCTCAGCGCGGCATTGCCGCCGCGCGCCGGCATGCTGCCCTCGGCGCCGTCGAAACCGTTCAGCGCATGGCCGATCAACACCTCCAGGCCCTGCTCGATACGCGGCACCCATACTTTGCGGTTGCCCTTCGCCGGGGCGCCGCCCAGGCCGTTGAGGTGGCAGACTTTACAGGTGCCTTCCCATATCTGCTGGCCGAGTTTCAGCTCGGCCTGCTCCGGACTCTCGCCGCAACCGGCCAGCAGCAGGCTGCCGGCCAGCCCGGCACTAACCGCCCAGCGGGACACGGATCACCACCCCGCCCAGAACGTCGCCGAGCTTGAAGTCGGTACGCGGGCTGTCTTTGTGTTCGTTGTGGCAGGAGGCGCACACCGGCGCCACGGCGGCGTCGGGATAGACGGCGGTGAAGTAGCTCTGCTCGCCGAGTTTTTCCTCGGTGTAGTAGTTCTGCCCCGGGTTATCGATGATGAACTGCAAGCCGACTTTCTCGGCCTCGGTGCGTGGCGCATTCTGCTTATTGATCGGCCACAGCGACTGCAGCGAATAGCTGAAGGCGTCGGTCTTGGCGGCCACCGCTTCGGCGCCGAAGCGGAACATCTGCGCCGGCAGCGGCAGGGCCTTGTCATCGATGAAGTGCTCGCTGGGCTTGATCACCCCCTCGTCCTTCAGGCGGTTGACCACCTGCTTGGTGTAGACGGCGCGGTCGGACTCCATCACCAGATGCAACATGTCGGTGAGCTGCTGCGGGCTGAAGCCGCTCGGCTGGCTTTCCTGGCAGCCGCTGAGGATCAGCAGGCCGGCCGTCACGGCGACGGCGAGCAAGGGTCGTAAGGTCGTGCGCATGGTGTTCTCCCTATCGGTTTTTGGGGTTGGCAGAGGCATCGGTGGTGCTCATTGCCGGGCACGCTCCAGCGCCATGCCCACGCTGGGGACATGTTGCGCAGGCGCGCCTCGGAAGTTGTTCTTCAGCAGCAGCGGGTCGGCCAGGGCATCGAGGGCGAAGGGCAGCCCGTGACAGTCCAGGCATACGCCGCGCAGCATTTTTTCGTTGGGACGCAGGTTGGCGTTCTGGTTGTGCTGCACCAGGCGGCGCTCCCGGCCATGCACCTCGGCGGTCTCGCGCGGCAGGTGGCAACTGGCGCAACTCACCCCGCTACCCGCCGGCAGCTCGCCGTGCTGTTCGGCTTGCCATAGCTGCTGGTGCGGCGAACCTTGATAAGCCAGCGAGTGCTCATCGGCATGACAACCGAGGCAGGCCTCGACCGCCGCCGCAACCCGATCGACCCGATGGGCGCCATGGCAGCTGGTGCAGCTCAGTTCATGTCCGGCGCTCTCGGCGGTAAACGCCAGCAAGCCCTGCTCCGGACGCATTGGCGTCAGCTTGACCGGCAATTTTGGATTGAGGCGCATGCCATGCTTGCCGGCGAAAAAGCCCTGGGCTTCGCCGGCATGGCAGCTCTGGCAGGTTTCCAACTGCGGCTTGACCTGCCAAGCAACACCTTGCGCCTGGTGGCAGCCGCTGCAATTGACCCCGGCCTCGGCGTGGCCGCTGGCCAGCCAGTCGGCCACCGCTTCGGCGTTCATATGCTCGCTAGGCGCATCGGGCTGTGGCACCTCGACCGGCTTTCGCCAATCCGGGTGTTTATCCGCCAGCGATGCCGGCGCGGCTATACGGGCGATTTCTAGCAACAGCGGCTGGTCGGCGCCCTTGACCAGGAAGTCTTCGTAAAGCGCACGGTTGTCGTGGTAGTTGTGGCAGCCGGCGCTGGCGCAGCTATCGAAGGCCATGCCCTGGTGGCTGGGGCGATCCTCGGCGATGTCCGCATGGCAGTGCACGCAGAAGTCGTCGGGCTGGGTCACGGCCATCGGCCGGGTGCGTTCCGGCGCGTGCTCGACATGGCAGGCCAGGCAGTAGCGGGCGTCCAGGTGGGCCAGGCGGTCGGCGTTGCGCGGGTCGGTGAATTTACTTTGCGGGTGGGCGTCGCGGGCGGCCTTGAGCTCGTCGCCATGGCAATCGACGCAGGCCCTCTGCAACACCTCGCCGCCGCCCAATGGGCTGACATGACAAGCGCCGCAAGCCTGCTCCAGCTGATGATGGCCGGCCGATAAGGGTCCCGGATTGAACACCTGCAAGTCTTCGCCGGCATACAGGCGATAGCCGTACCAGCCGGCCACAGCCAGCAAGGTCGACAACCACAGCGCCCAGATTGCGTACTTCATCGCCCGTCCTTAAAAGTAATAAACCGACAGCACATGCACGCCGAGCAGCGCCGGCCACGGCCAGACCGCGACTATGTGGCCCCACAGCAACAGCTGCCGGCCGCGCCGGGCCAGGGCCGGCGGCAATTTGTGCTCGACCGCGAGCAAGGCCGAGGCCAGGCCGCCGACGGCGAGCAGCAGGAGAAAATCGGCGAGCAGCCAACGATTGAGGTTCTGCCCGCCATCCAGCCCGGTGTGCAGCACCAGTAGCGCCAGGGCCAGCACGCCAAGGGCCACGTGCAGCAGGCGCCAGTTGGCGAAGGCACCGAGGGGCAATTTCGGCAGGCGTTTGCGTAGCGACATCAACAGGCCGAACAGGGCCAGAGCGAGCAACGAGAAGCCGCTGACCTGGCGCCAGAAGCCGTCCTGCCACAGCCAACTGAACCCGGCCTGCAGCACCGAAGTCGGCGTGGCCAGGGCCGGCAGTTGGATGAACGCCAGCACTGCCGCAGCAGCCAGGCCGCCGCCCAACGCCAGGCCCGCGGCCCCGCGCTCGGCCTGGCGTGGTGCGCTATCGCCCAGCAGGTTTTGCAGCAACGGCTTGCAGCCGCCGCATACCGTACCGGCGCCGCTTTGCTGGCCGAGCGTGGCGATATCCGTCGCACCGGCGGCAATGCAGGCGCTGAGCCGTCCGCGTTCGACGCCCATGCATTGGCAGACGACGGTGCTGGCCGGCCATTGACCGACCTGCTCGCTGGCCGCCGGCCATAAGCGGCCCTCGCGGCTAAAACGCCAGAGCATCAACGGGCCGATGCGCCGGCCCTGCTGCAAGGCGTCCAGCCAGCGCCGGCTCTCCGAGCACTCGCCCACCGCCAAGGCGCCGAGCAGGCGGCCACGGTGCACCAGCAGCTTGCGGTAACCGCCTTGAACATCGCTGTAGCTGTATTCGCGCTGGCGAATACGTTTGAGCGGCTCGACCACTTCGCCGGCGCTGAATACCGGCAAGCCGGCGACCTTGAGCTGGGTGGCCTGCAACGAACCGCGATAGTGCGCCGCCTCGCCGGTCAGCCGGGCGGCCAGCACCGCGGCCTGCTCGAAGCCCGGCGCGACCAGCCCGTAGGTCAGGCCGCGGTGCTCGGCGCACTCGCCGATAGCGTGGATATCGGCCCGCGAGGTCAGCAGTTGATCATCGACCACGATGCCACGGCCGACTCGCAGCTGCGCAGCTAGGGCGAGCTCGATATTCGGTTGAATACCGGTGGCCAGCAGCACGGTGTCGCAGGCCAGCTCACGGCCGTCGCGCAGGCGCACGCCGCTGGCCCGCTCCGCGCCCAACACCGCGCCCAGCCCGGCGCCGAGCAGCACCTCGATGCCCAGGTCGCGAACCTGATGCAGCAACAACTCGGCGGCGGGCTCGTCCAGTTGTCGATTCATCAAGCGCGGCGCCTGCTGTACCAGGGTCACATGGGTATTGCCGCGCTGCATCGCCCGCGCCGCTTCCAGGCCGAGCAGACCGCCGCCGACCACCACACAGTGACGACTGCGCGCGGTGCGGGCTAGCAAGGCGATGGTATCGCCCAGGTCACGGAAGACGAAGACACCGGCCAGACCGATACCGGGCACCTCGGGAATATGCGCCCGCGAACCGGTGGCGAGAATCAACCGCGAATAAGGGAAGCGCTGCCCTTGGGCGTCCTCCACATACTTGGCCTCGGGCTCGATGCGACTTATCCGGCCCCCCAGGTGACGGCTCAGTTGCCCCTCCAGACCTGGGGTGGTGATGGCCTC
Organism: uncultured Pseudomonas sp.; assembly: GCA_966211665.1. Taxonomy (GTDB): domain Bacteria; phylum Pseudomonadota; class Gammaproteobacteria; order Pseudomonadales; family Pseudomonadaceae; genus Aquipseudomonas. The sequence goes on from CBIHQF010000158.1 coordinate 7,071, forward strand.
CAGGTCGACCTCGCCGGCCAGCAACGCACTCAGGCGCACCCGATCGTAGGGCGCCCAGGGCTCGTCGCCGAACAGCAAAATCTGCCCCGGATAACCGCGACGCAACAGTTCCAGGGCGCAGCGCACGCCCACCGGGCCGGCACCGACGATGATCAAGGGCGCAACGGCGGGCAGCGCGACTGGCGACCCACGGGAGGAAATGGCGGTGACACGATCGAGCAGCATCTGCTTCCTCCTCCGCGCACCGCCTGTAAGGCGGGCGCGGGGTTGAGCCGAAAAAAAACGCCGTGGCCGGAGCGCAGGCGAACTTGCCTGCACCGATCACGACGTCTTTGTCTGTCAACCCTGCACCGCCATTGGCACAGTCGTTGTGTTGCCAGCGCAATTGCAAGCTTTGCGCCAGCCGCCACGATCTATTTATAAGCGTTTGAAATACATGACTTTCAAGCTCGCGGCGGAAAACATCCGGAATGCCTGGGCGCCCCGACAACGAGCCATCGCAACACAACCGTGCAGCAATCCGGAGCAGGCGGACACTACTGACACCAAGCTGTCAGCA
>CBIHQF010000159.1:0-7611 GCA_966211665.1 uncultured Pseudomonas sp.
CCGATACCGCGGGCCGTCAATCCAGTACGTTTCTCAGCACTTCATGGACGATGCCCGTGGCGATCGCCACCAGCACCACGTCCGTGCCGATCTGCTTCCATTCATAGCCTTCGTAGTGCGGCAGCTGGTTGCTTACGCGGCTGTCGAAGTTTTTCGCGATGCCCGGCGGCAGCGGCTTGCCGCGGGCGAGGTTCTTGGCGACGCCCGGCGGTAGCGCGGAGGTCGGGGCGATCAGGTCGCGATTCTGTCCCAGCACGATACGTACCCGGCCGATATCGATCGATGGGCCGCTGAGGCTGACACTGACGTCGCCGTGTTTAGCATCGGCTTGCTTGCCGGGGTGATCGTGCTTGGGGGCGGCGGATACGCCTTGCGTTGCCAGGGCGGTCATCAAGGTAACAGCCAGGGTGGAGCGGGCCAGCATGATACGAAATTGCGTGTTCATCGTGATCTCCAGGCCAGTGGTGGCGATTGGCTCGGCTGATTTAAACCCTTGGGCAGGGCGCCGTTCAAGTATGGCCGAGTAAACGAATGCAAAGAAATTCGGCCATAGCGCCGGAACGGGTTACGCTATGCGGCTGATTTTTTGCTTTTCGTCGAGGTCGCCCCGTGTTTTCCCAATTCGCCCTGCATGAACGCCTGCTCAAAGCCGTGGCTGCGCTGAACTTTACCGTGCCTACGCCGGTGCAGGTGGCGGCCATCCCGCCGGCGCTGCAAGGGCATGATCTGCGGGTAACCGCGCAGACCGGCAGCGGCAAGACCGCGGCTTTCGTGCTGCCTATGCTCAACCGCTTGCTCGGCACCGGCGCTTCCACGCAGCGGGTCAGCGTACGAGCGGTCATTCTGTTGCCAACCCGCGAGCTGGCTCAGCAGACGCTCAAGGAAGTCGAGCGTTTCGCTCAGTTCACCTTTCTCAAGGCCGGCTTGATCACCGGCGGCGAAGATTTCAAAGTGCAGGCCGCCATGCTGCGTCGGGTCGATGTGCTGATCGGCACGCCTGGGCGCCTGATCGAACACGCCAACGCCGGCAACCTGCTGCTCGACGAAGTCGAAGTGCTGGTGCTCGATGAGGCCGACCGCATGCTCGACATGGGCTTCGCCGAAGATGTGCAGCGCCTGGTCGGCCTCTGCAACGCCGCGCGCCAGACCCTGTTGTTTTCCGCCACCAGCGGTGGCGCCGCCCTGCGCGAGGTGGTCGACAAGGTATTGAAGGAGCCGCAGCACCTGCAGCTCAACCGCGTCAGCCAGCTCAGCGAAGGCACCCGTCAGCAGATCATCACCGCCGACCATAATCACCACAAAGAGCGCCTGGTCGAATGGCTGTTGGCCAACGAGACCTACGAGAAGGCGATTATCTTCACCAATACCCGGGTGCAGGCCGACCGCCTCTATGGCAAGTTGGTGGCCCAGGATTTCAAGGTGTTCGTGCTGCATGGCGAGAAGGATCAGAAGGACCGCAAACTGGCCATCGACCGCCTCAAGCAGGGCGCGGTGAAGGTTCTGGTAGCCACCGACGTGGCCGCTCGCGGCCTGGATGTCGAGGGGCTGGACCTGGTGATCAACTTCGATATGCCGCGTTCCGGCGACGAATACGTGCACCGCATCGGTCGCACCGGCCGCGCCGGTGCCGAAGGTCTGGCGATTTCCTTGATCTGCCATAACGACTGGGCGCTGATGTCGAGCATCGAGCGCTACCTCAAACAACGCTTCGAGCGCCGCAATATCAAGGATCTGAAAGGCATCTACCAGGGCCCGAAAAACCTCAAGGCATCCGGTAAAGCGGTCGGGCCGAAAAAGAAAAAAGTCGACCCCAAGACCGGCAAGAAAATCGCCAAGAAGCCGGCCGCCAAAGCGCCGAGCAAGCGCAACACCATCAACAAACCGAAAGCCGAAGCGCCGGTATTGGTCAGTCAGGATGGGTTGGCGCCGTTGAAGCGCCGCAAGCCGGCAGCGGAATAACCCGTATGCGCAAGGCCACAGCCTATCGAAGGTGTGTTCGTAGCAGGGTAGGTCGGGTTAGCGGCGACTATCGCATTTTGAGCAGCGACATCGCCGCCGGCCGCCGCGTAACCCGGCAAGATCGCTATGGTAGCAGCGGTGCACGCAGCGCTTGTCCCGGATTGCATCCAGGAGTTCTGTAGGGTGGATCGGGGCGCGTAGCTGACGCCTTTTTCATCCGCCATCGCAGTTGGTGGATGGGTGAAGCGTCATCCACCCTACGAGGCTGAATAGCTTCGGTGCAATCCAGGAACCGTGGTACATGCACTACTTCCCTGGATTACATCCGAGCTACAAAAGCGCCCGGCAGGCCGCCGCGTCCCGTTACTTCGGCACGATCAAAATCTTGCCGTCGCGCTCGCCGCTGGCGGCTGCGGCCACGGCTTCCTTGATCTGGCTGACGTCGTAGGTCGCCGCTACGCGGGTGTGCAGCTTGCCGCTGGCAATCAGTTGGGTCAGTTCGCCGAATACCTTCATCTGTTCGGCCTGGCAGGCCTTCTGAAACCACTTGGCGAGCCAGAAACCGCGCAGGGTGACATCGCGAAATACAAAAGACGCGGGCGATACCTGGCAAGGCTGCCGGCTCATCATGCCGTAATTGACCAGCACGCCGCCTTCGCTGAGGCAGGCCGCCAGGTGATCGGTGGACTCGCCGCCCACAGCATCGATTGCCAAACGTATTGTCGCGCCATCGGTTGCCGCGCGCACGCGTTTGGCCAGATCTGAACCGTCGACCAGCACCACATCGCCACCCTCGGCTTCGACGCCGGCCACCGCCGATGCGCGGCGGACCACGTTGATGGTCTTGAAACCGCGCAGCTTGGCCAACTGAATCAGGTAGCTGCCTACGCCCGAGTTGGCGGCGTTCTGGATCACCCAATCGCCCGGCTCGAGGTCGACGAACTCACTGAGCATCAAGGATGCCGTGGGCGGGTTGACGGTCATCATCGCCAATTGCTGCGGGTCGGCTTCGGGCAGCGGGATCAGTTTGTTGGCCGCGGCGTTGAGGTGGCTGACCCAGGTGCCGCAACCTACCGGCAGCAGGACCATCTGGCCGAGTTTCAACTGCTTAACGCCTGGTCCCACTTCCTCCACACGGCCAACGCCTTCATTGCCGCCAACCGCCGGCAGTGGTGGCAGCATGCCGTATTCGCCGGTCAGGGTGAGGACGTCGGACGGGTTGATCGGCGCCGCCAGTACCTTGACCCGTACTTGGCCCTCGGTGAGGTCGGGTAGCTGCAGCTCGACGGCGGCAATGGACTCGTAGGGCACTGGGCCGCGTGTTTGGTATTCGGCTTTGAGCATGAAGATTCTCCAGAAGGGCGATTAGGCTGGAGGTGGAGTCTAGACCCGCTTGGCGCCGTTGCGACGAATTCCCTGTTATAGATCCCGGTGATCGGCGGTGCCGAACTCGCCGCCGATCTGTTCGAGTTCCTGCAAGCGCTGGTCATAGGCCTCGCAACTGTCTTGCAGTTCCTGGGCCGAGGTTTCCGGCGAAAGGGCTTTGAGTTCCTGGCGTAGCTGAGCGGCGCGTTGTGGATCGTCGAGGGTCAGGGCATCGATCTTGTTGGCCAGAAGTTCGGCCTTGGCCGTCGCTTCTTCCAGGGTGCAGGAGGCGTATGCCAGGGTATGGGTCGATAGCAACAATGCGGCGCAAAGGCCGAGGCGAATGTGCATGGTTACTACCTCGCAATTCGAAGAAGGCTGACTGTTCGGTTGATTGTCGCCAGTGCTGGAAAGTTCAGTGAGCGACAGCCTTATCGAACCTTAAGCTCGCGGCCTGGGTCGAATTCGATGGAGCCGATGGCTCCACGTTCGGCGCTGTCGCGAATATGCGAAAGCGCGGCAGGCAAGGGTTGCCGCGCGCCGTTCAATTGCCGCATAGCCAAGCGCAGTGTTTTCTGTTGTCTAGACAAGGGAGAAAATGGCATGTCTTATCACTGGGATCTTATCGAGCGGTTGCTGCACGAAGTACAAAATTCGGCGGGCAAGAGTTTCGCTCCACGCGCCTATGCCGAACAGCTCGCACAGGAATTGGAGCGCGCCGGCGAGCACACCGACGATCTTGATAGGCTTAAAGCGCAGGCTTCGGAATACGAGGCGCAATTACTCAACGGAGGCTTTATCGCGCCGCGACCGGAGGATGAAGGCGGCAACGGCGAAAATTTCGTATTGACCGAGCGCGGCTTGCAGTTATTGAGCATGATCGACAGCAGCATTCCCGGCGGCGAACACTCCCGCGAGGTTTTGGAGCAGAAAGGCGCGGCGGCATTGGTGCCGGAAGTGTTCGACGAAGTGGCCAGCGAGGCGAATCTGGTGTGAGAGCCAACCGAGGTCGTGCGCAACGATTTTCTCGCTCATCTGTTTTATATAGAACGCCAAGGCATCCACGCAGGCCATTACTTGGTGGCCTGTTTGGCCGGGTCGAGTAGGTGATTTCGGCGCCTGAGCCCTGATATCGGCATGGCTTGGCCATGAAGTCCGGCGGCTTCCAGTAAGCCATATCCTCGTTACATGTCGCATGTCTCGATGTCTTGTAGGAATCACCGCATTCCGCGAATAGGCGAATCGGATCAGCAGCAACCGCTTGCACTATAGTGGCAGTGTCGACGCGGTCGCGGATACTCCAATCGCGAGATGCCCGCTCAGCCAGCAAAGGAGAAACTTGTGGTCTATCGACAGCTAGTCGCCTGTATCGGGTTGTGGGTGTTAGCGATATCGACGGTATCCATGGTTGAGGCTGAAAGCCGACAGCTACCGAGCGAGCAGGGCCGGTTGCAGGTCGAGACGCTGGCAACGGGGCTGGAAAACCCCTGGGCGTTGGCCTTTCTGCCAAACGCCCAAGGTATGTTGGTGAGCGAGCGGCCCGGACGTTTGCGCCTGGTCGGTTACCAAGGCGCGGTATCCGAGCCCATCGAGGGTGTGCCCAAGGTCTATGCCAAGGGCCAGGGCGGTTTGCTCGATGTCGCGCTGTCGCCGGATTTCGCCAATGACCGCCTGGTTTACCTGGCCTATGCCGAAGGTGGTAACGAGGGCCGCGCCGGTACCGCGGTCGGGCATGGCAAACTGTCCGCGGACAATCGCCGACTGGAGAATTTCACGGTAATTTTCCGGCAGGCACCGAAACTCTCCATCGGTATTCACTTCGGCTCGCGGCTGGTGTTCGATCGTGACGGCCATTTATTCGTCACCCTTGGTGAAAACAACGAGCGACCGACCGCGCAGCACCTCGACAAGTTGCAGGGCAAGGTGGTGCGCTTGCACCCGGATGGTCAGGTGCCGCGCGACAACCCCTTTGTCAGCCGGCCCGGGGTGCGCCCGGAGATATGGTCCTATGGCCATCGCAACCCGCAGGGCGCGGCGCTCAATCCCTGGAGCGGCGAACTCTGGATTCACGAGCACGGCCCGCGTGGCGGCGATGAGATCAATATTCCCCGAGCCGGCAAGAACTACGGTTGGCCGCTTGCCACCCATGGCATCAACTATTCGTTCTTGGCGATTCCCGAAGCGGAAGGCGAGTGGCTGCCGGGGACCGAACGGCCCCTGTATGTCTGGGGGAAGTCGCCGGCGATCAGCGGCATGGCGTTTTACAGCGCCGAGCGGTTCCCCGAGTGGCAGGGCGATCTGTTTATCGGCGCATTGGCTGGCCAAGCGCTGATCCGCCTGGAATTGGACGGCGAGCGGGTCGTGCATGAAGAGCGTCTGCTCGAAGAGCTGGGCGCGCGCATCCGTGATGTGCGCCAGGGCCCCGACGGTTATCTCTACGTATTGACCGACGAGGCCAATGGCCGCTTGCTGCGCCTGAGCCTGTCAAAGCCGCAATAGCGCGATCAGGGCGTTAGCGCCTGGTGCTCCTCGATATTCTTTTGCGCCGCGAGCAAGCGTTCTTCGAGCGGTTCGCTGACGACACTGAAATCGACGATTTCGATACTGCCGCGTCCCTGGCCCAGCAGATGGAAGGAAAACGCCTTGCGCGCCGCGAGGTTGTCGAAGGCGAAGCTGATTTCGACGGGGCGCTCGAGAGTGAGCAGCGGCAAGACCGGCATCGGCACCAGCGTGTCGCGGTCGTATTCCTTGGTTTTCAGCTGCAACTGGGCGCCGTGCCGGTCCAGGCGCACGGCGCGTATTTTCAGGCTGACCCGGGTGCGTGTGCCCTTGGGCAGTTCCAGGTACTGGGCGCCTACCAGGTTGTCGGCCCAGTCGTCGCCGGCGCTGGTCTTGAGCTTGATCGGCGTGCGCTGGGCGAACTGGTACTGCGAATCGGGCTTGCCCGCGCGCAAGGATTGGTCGAGCAACTCCGCGCGCTGGCTGAGCAGGCGCGCCCCGCGACCGCTGAGTCGGCGCAGATAACGCGCATGGTCGGCGATAAAGCCCGGGCTAGCGTACTGACGACAGACCTGGCGGAAATCGCATTCGGTGAAGGTGCCCTGGCCGTCGTGTTCGCGCAGCAAGCCGTTGGTGTAGGAAATCATCGGCCGCCCGTTGGCGTAGTCGCGCAGCAATGAGCGCCCGGCGATATCCGCCGGCATGGGGAGGGCGAAGTAATCGAGCACCGAGGCGGTCAGGTCGACATGTCCGTAAACGCCGGTTTTCAGCGCCGGTAATTGCGCCTGTTCGGGGGCGAACAGCAGGTTGAAGCCCCAGGCCGAGGCCAGGCGGACATTCTCCAGACCGTGGGATTCATCGGAGGTGACGATGACCAGGGTGTCCTTGAGCACGCCCTGGTCGTGCAGCGCTTGCAGGAAATCCGCCACGGCATCGTCGAGGTAGGCTATGGCCGCTTGTTTGGCGCTCGGGAAGCGTGCGAGGTAGTCGGCCGGCGCCGAGTAGGGCTGATGAGTGCCGACGGTCAACAGGGTCAGCATCCAGGGTTTTTTCTGCTTGCGCAGCTGTTGCACATAACCCAGGGCTCCTTCGAAATAGGCCTTGTCGTCCATGCCCCAAGGGAATTCCAGATAGGGCTCGTTGCGGAACCAACTGCGGCCGAGGGTCTTGTCGAAACCCATGCGCGGCATGATCTGGTCCTTGGCCATAAAACGCAGCCCCGCGCCTTGCAGGTAATGGGTGCTGAAGCCGTTTTCGCGCAATTGTGCCGGTAGGCATTGCGCGCTGCGTTCGGGGTTGTTGAGCAGTTCGATGCCTTTCGGCGTGCCGGAGTCGAGTTTGCTGTAATCGCCGCAGAGCATGGCGTAGAGGCCGCGAATGGTCTGGTGGCTGTGCAACACGTAATCGGGGGTGAGCATGCCGCGCTCGGCCCAGGCGCTCAGCCTCGGCATCGGCGCTTGCCGATAGCTGCTGCCGATGGCCTTGCGGCTGGCCTCTATATAGGCGCCGGGCACCCCTTCCAGCGTGACGATCAGCACATTGCGCGCCTTACCGGCCTGGGCCAGTAGCGGCGTGCCCTGCAGGTCGAGCGCGGTGAGATCGTGGATATCCGGCGGGCTTTCCGGCGAACCGGCGTCCAGCCAGTCCTCGGCTTGCCGTTGGACCGTACTCAGGCCCTCGGCCAGCAATTTATGCGGCAGGTTGAATTGCAGCCATTGGTCAGCGTCGCTGGGTGCGCGATATTGCAGGGCGGCGTGGCCGATCAGCAGCGCCAGCCCGGGGACCAGC
>CBIHQF010000160.1:0-7604 GCA_966211665.1 uncultured Pseudomonas sp.
TGCCGTTCCAGCTCTGGGACAACAAGCAGAAGCTGATGATGACCAAGCAGGAAGTGCGCGACGAGTACAAGGACAGCGAAGGTAAGCCCGAGGTCAAGCAACGTATCCGCCAACTGCAACGGGAAATGGCCGAACGGCGGATGATGCAGGCGGTGCCCCAGGCGGATGTGATCATCACCAACCCGACGCACTTCGCCGTGGCGCTGAAATACGACCCGGCCAAGGGCAGTGCGCCGCTGCTGTTGGCCAAGGGCAGTGATTTCACCGCATTGAAGATCCGCGAGATCGCCCAGGAACACCAGGTCATGCTGCTCGAATCGCCGGCGCTGGCCCGCGCCGTGTTCTATTCCACCGAGCTGGACCAGGAAATCCCCGCCGGACTCTACCTGGCCGTGGCCCAGGTGTTGGCCTACGTTTACCAGTTGCGCCAATACAAGGCGGGTAAGGGCAAGCGTCCGGCGCCCTTGCCGGACCTGCCCATCCCACCGGATCTGCGCCGCGACTCATAACGAGATGGGCGGAGCGAGTAGGTCGGGTCAGCGGCGAATGTTGCTGGTTTTCAGGCCGCCAGGTCATTTGAGCGCCGCGTAACCCGACATGGCGCCAGCAGGTTTGGCGCAATGATGGGTTACGCCACGTCTGACCGGCGACCTCTCTCGAGCACCTCCTGGGCGGCTAACCCATCCGTGTCCAGGCTATTCGATCACCCCGCAAGCCACCCGCACACCGCCACCGTCCAGGGGGTTGGAGTGGTCGGCATGGTTGTCGTCACCTTCATGAATCGTGATTGCCAGACCTTTTACTTGATCCAAGATATAAACGCGCCCTGATGCCCCCTGTTGGGTTACGCGGCGCCCGAGTGGCAGGGGTGCCCATGTCATAAGAGGTATGCGCCGCTAACCCAACCTACGTACTGCTCATCCCGCCGGATCTGCGCCGTGACCAATAACTCGAGGTGGCCGCGCTCCGCTTTTGTTCCCCTCTCCCTCCGGGAGAGGGGCTAGGGGTGAGGGTAAGCAGGTCGCGGTCCTCCAGGCTATTCGATCACCCCGCAAGCCACGCGCGGACCGCCACCGCCCAGGGGGTTGGGGTGATCGGCATGATTGTCGCCGCCTTGATGAACCATGATCGCCAGGCCTTTCACTTCATCCAGATTCTTGATCCGTGGCGCCAGCACCGGCTGGGTGGCATTGCCATCGGCGGTGACCAGCAAAGCGGGCAGGTCGCCCAGGTGCCCATCGCCCCATGGCGTGTCGTGCCTGCCGGTGTTCTGTGGGTCCCAATGGCCACCGGCGGCGCCGGCCGCAACGGCTTTACCCTCTTGCTCGGCCGGTGCGCAGCTCGGTTTGGCGTGCAGGTGAAAACCATGAATGCCGGGTGTCAGGCCTTGCAGGTGCGGGGTGAAAACCAGGCCGTAGGGGCTTTGTTCGATGCTCAGGCGACCTATCGAAGCGCCCTGGCCTTCGGCGCTGACGCTGTGCAGTTGCACCTCGAGGTTGGCGGCGTGCAAGGCCATCGACGCGCAGCTGGCATAAGCGGCCACTATCCATTGATTCATCGTTTACTCCTGTCAGGGCGTGGAGAAATTCCACAGCTGTTGGGACTGGATTTTCGCTGTGAGGTTCTTCGCGCGGCGGCTTTTCCAGCGATGGGGCAAAACTGGACGGCTTCTTGCAATCAAGCCGTCAGAGGCGCCTTGGGCGTCAAAAGATTGAATTGGCTGGGGTAAGGCTGTGGCAGTAGATCGCTCACAAATGATCGGTAATGTGCGGAGTAACCTGTCCGGGTTGCGTCAGGGCAATCTGGGGATTCCGTTGTTGCTGCTGGTCATGCTCGGCATGGTCATGCTGCCGATTCCGCCATTCCTGCTCGACGTGCTGTTCACCTTCAGCATCGCCCTGTCGATCGTGGTCCTGCTGGTCAGTATCTATGCCTTGCGGCCGCTGGATTTCGCGGTGTTCCCGACCATCCTGCTGGCCGCTACCCTGTTGCGGTTGGCGTTGAACGTGGCCTCGACCCGGGTGGTATTGCTCCACGGCCATGACGGCCACGCCGCCGCGGGCCAGGTGATCCAGGCGTTCGGCGAAGTGGTGATCGGCGGCAACTACGTGGTCGGTATCGTGGTGTTCGCGATTCTCATGATCATCAACTTCGTGGTCGTGACCAAGGGCGCCGGGCGTATCTCGGAAGTGTCCGCGCGCTTCACCCTGGACGCCATGCCGGGCAAGCAGATGGCCATCGACGCCGACCTCAACGCCGGGCTGATCGAGCAGGCCGAGGCGAAGAAGCGGCGTGCCGAGGTGTCCCAGGAGGCGGACTTCTACGGTTCGATGGATGGTGCCAGCAAATTCGTCCGCGGCGATGCCATCGCCGGCTTGCTGATCCTGTTCATCAACCTGATCGGCGGCATCGCCATCGGTATCTTCCAGCACGATCTGAGTTTCGTCGATGCGGGCAAGGTCTACACCTTGCTGACCATCGGCGACGGTCTGGTCGCGCAGATCCCGTCGCTGCTGCTGTCCACCGCCGCCGCGATCATGGTCACCCGGGTCTCCAGCTCGGAAGACATGGGCGCCCAGGTCAACCGGCAGATGTTCGCCTCGCCGCGCGCCTTGGCGGTCGCCGCGGCGATCATGATCGCCATCGGCCTGGTGCCGGGCATGCCGCATTTTTCCTTTATCGGCCTCGGCCTGGTCGCCGCCGGCGCGGCCTACTGGATCGCCAACAAGCAGCGCAAGGCGCAGGAGGCCGAGGTCAAGGAAGTGCAGCGCCAACAGGAACTGCTGCCCGCTCAGCGCGCCCAGGAGGTCAAGGAGCTGGGCTGGGACGACGTCACGCCGGTGGACATGGTCGGTCTAGAGGTCGGCTATCGGCTGATTCCCCTGGTCGACCGTAACCAAGGTGGGCAGTTGCTCGCGCGGATCAAGGGGGTGCGCAAGAAGCTCTCCCAGGAGATGGGGTTTCTGATGCCCTCGGTGCATATCCGCGACAACCTCGACCTGCAGCCCAACGCCTACCGCCTGACCCTGATGGGCGTCAGCGTGGCCGAGGCCGAAGTGTTCCCCGATCGCGAACTGGCGATCAATCCGGGTCAGGTGTTCGGGCCTCTCAATGGCATCGCCGCCAAGGATCCGGCGTTCGGTCTGGAGGCGGTATGGATCGATGCGAACCAGCGCGACCAGGCGCAGTCCCTCGGCTACACCGTGGTCGATGCTAGCACCGTGGTGGCCACGCACATCAACCAGATCCTGCACAAGCACGCCCACGAGTTGCTCGGCCACGAGGAGGTCCAGCAACTGATGCAACTGCTGGCCAAGAGTTCGCCCAAGCTCGCCGAAGAGCTGGTGCCGGGCATGGTTTCGCTGTCGACCCTGCTCAAGGTGTTGCAGGCGCTGCTGCAGGAGCAGGTGCCGGTCCGCGACATCCGCACCATCGCCGAAGCCATCGCCAACATCGCGCCGAAGAGTCAAGATCCCGCCGCGATGGTCGCCGCGGTACGTGTGGCCTTGGCCCGGGCAATCGTGCAAAGCATTGCAGGACTAGAGCCGGAGCTGCCTGTGATCACCCTCGAGCCAAGGTTGGAACAGATATTGCTCAACAGTCTTCAGAAGGCCGGTCAGGGCTCCGAGGATGGCATCCTCCTGGAGCCCGGCATGGCCGAGAAGCTGCAGCGATCCCTGGTGGATGCGGCGCAGCGCCAGGAAATGCTCGGCAAGCCGGTGATACTGCTGGTGGCCGGTCCGATCCGGGCGATGCTCTCGCGCTTCGCGCGGCTGGCGGTCCCGAGTATGCACGTACTGGCATACCAGGAAATTCCGGACAACAAGCAGGTCACCATCGTTGCGACGGTGGGGCAGAACTAACCGAGGTAACAGGCTATGCAGGTCAAACGCTTTTTCGCCGCCGATATGCGTCAAGCCATGAAACTGGTGCGCGATGAGTTGGGCGCGGATGCCTCGATCATCGCCAACCGCCGCGTCGCCGGTGGGGTCGAGCTGACCGCCGCGCTGGATTACCAGATTCCCGCCGCACCTGCCCGCCAGCCCAATCCGGCGCTGGAAGCCGAGCTGCGCAAGACGCAAGCACGGATCGCCTCGGCGCAAACCGAACTGGCCACCCGCGAGAAGAGCGACGGCGGCAAGGATCGCCAGCTTTTTGGCGCCACGCCGAGCGCACCGGTCGACAGCCTGGCCGCCGCGGTGCGTAAACCGCAAGCGCCCGCCGCCGCCACCGACCAACGTGCCCTGGAGGCCATGCGCTTCGAACTGCACGGCCTGCGCCAATTGATCGAAGTGCAACTGGGCTCGATCGCCTGGGGCCAGATGCAAAGCCGTCGCCCGCAACAGGCCAACCTCTGGCGTCGCCTGCAACGCATGGGCCTGTCCGCGGAGTTGTCGCGGGCATTGCTCGAACGCGTTGGGAGCGTCGCCGAGCCGCGTCAGGCCTGGCGCATGCTGTTGGCGCACCTGGCCCACGCGATCAAAACGCCGAAACAGGAACCCCTCGAGGAGGGCGGTGTGATCGCTCTGGTTGGCCCGGCGGGCATGGGTAAGACCACTACGCTGGCCAAGCTGGCGGCCCGCTACGTACTCAAATACGGCGCGCAGAACATCGCCCTGGTGAGCATGGACAGCTACCGCATCGGCGCCCAGGAACAACTCAAGACCCTCGGCCGTATCCTCAATGTGTCGGTGACCCAGGTCGACCCCAGCCAGTCGCTGACCCAGGCGTTGGTGCCACTGGCGCGCAAACGCGTGGTGTTGCTCGATACCGCCGGTCTGCCGGGTAACGATCCGGCGCTGCGCATGCAACTGGAAAGCCTTGCCGGACGCGGGGTGAAGGCAAAAAATTATCTGGTATTGGCGGCCACCAGCCAGAGCCAAGTGCTCAAAGCCGCCTACCATAGTTATAAGCAGTGCGGTTTATCCGGCTGCATTCTGACCAAATTGGATGAAGCCACAAGCCTGGGCGAGGTTTTAAGTCTGGCTATTGGCCAGCGTCTGCCGGTAGCCTACGTAGCGGACGGTCCGCGGATTCCGGACGATGTGCAGGTCCCGCGCAGCCACCAACTGGTGAGCCGTGCGGTGGGGCTGCAAACGGAAGAGATTCCAAGCGAAGATACGATGGCCGAGATGTTCACCGGTCTCTATCAACAGCCCGCGCGGCGCGCCAGCTGATGGCAGGGGTCGTGATCGGCCAGATGGGGCATAGTGTGCCTACAGTGCCGGCCGCTGCAGAGACGGCCGTGCGGCTCCAGTCGAAGATTGACAAGGTGTATAGATAACATGGGTATGCATCCCGTACAGGTGATCGCGGTGACCGGCGGCAAGGGTGGCGTCGGCAAGACCAATGTGTCGGTGAATCTGGCCATGGCGTTGGCCGATCTCGGCCGCCGGGTGATGTTGATGGACGCCGACCTCGGCTTGGCCAACGTCGACGTGCTGCTCGGCCTCAGCGCCAAGCGCACCTTGGAAGACGTCATCAATGGCGAGTGCGAGCTGCGCGACGTCCTGTTGCAGGGGCCGGGCGGCATCCGCATCGTCCCCGCGGCGTCCGGCACCCAGAGCATGGTGCAGCTCACGCCCATGCAGCATGCCGGTTTGATCCAGGCGTTCAGCGATATCAGCGACAACCTCGACGTGCTGATCATCGACACCGCGGCCGGCATCGGCGATTCGGTGGTCAGCTTCGTCCGCGCCGCCCAGGAAGTGCTGGTGGTGGTATGCGACGAGCCGACCTCGATCACCGACGCCTATGCCCTGATCAAATTGCTCAACCGCGACCACGGCATGAACCGCTTCCGGGTGTTGGCCAATATGGCCCACAGTCCCCAGGAAGGGCGCAATCTCTTTGCTAAGCTAACCAAGGTCACCGACCGTTTTCTCGATGTGGCCCTCCAATATGTAGGGGCCGTGCCCTACGACGAGTCGGTACGCAAGGCCGTGCAGAAACAACGTGCGGTCTATGAAGCTTTTCCGCGCTCCAAATGCTCGTTGGCGTTCAAGGCGATTGCCCAGAAAGTCGACACCTGGCCATTACCGGCCAACCCGCGCGGCCATCTGGAGTTTTTCGTCGAGCGCCTGGTGCAGCAACCGACCGCGGGCTCGGCTATATGACAGCAGCCACTGGACTCCTTATGTACAGCAAAGCGCAGGCTCAGGATTCCCAGCACCAATTGATCGAGCGCTACGCGCCCTTGGTCAAACGCATTGCCTACCACCTGCTGGCGCGCTTGCCGGCAAGCGTTCAGGTCGACGATTTGATCCAGGCCGGGATGATCGGCCTGCTCGAAGCCGCGAAAAAATACGATGGCGGCAAAGGCGCCAGTTTCGAAACCTTCGCCGGCATCCGCATCCGCGGCTCGATGCTCGATGAAGTGCGCAAGGGCGATTGGGCGCCCCGTTCGGTGCATCGCAATAGCCGAATGGTCAGCGACGCCATTCGCGTAATTGAAGCCAGAACGGGGCGAGACGCTAAAGATCAAGAGGTTGCGGCCGAACTCCAATTGAGTCTCGAGGATTACTACGGCATTCTTGGCGACACTTTGGGCAGCCGTTTGTTCAGCTTCGACGATTTATTGCAGGAGGGCGAACATGGCGGGCTGCGCGAAGATGCCAGCTCGGCCTATACCGAGCCCTCGCGCGATCTGGAGGACGAACGTTTTCAGGCCGCCCTGGCCGATGCCATCGCGCATCTGCCCGAGCGCGAACGTCTGGTGCTGGCGCTGTATTACGACGAAGAGCTTAATTTAAAAGAAATTGGCGAAGTGCTGGGGGTTAGCGAATCGCGCGTCAGTCAGCTACACAGTCAATGTGCGGCGCGATTACGGGCACGGCTCGGCGAGTGGCGAGCAGGTTGATGCTACCCCTGTAGGGCGTTGCAGAACTCAGCGAACGAAGGCCGGGATACTCAATCGGCCTGACAAACAGGCATAGCCAAATGCAGCGGTTTTGCAGCGGCCTGCCAGGCCGGTTTCACGATTAAAGGCGTAACCAGGGTGCTGGTTACGTTTGGGACGGTACGGAGGTCGACTTGGACAAGAATATGAAAATCCTCATCGTTGATGACTTTTCAACGATGCGACGGATCATCAAGAACCTCCTGCGCGACTTGGGGTTCACCAATACCGCGGAGGCCGACGACGGCACCACCGCGTTGCCGATGTTGCAGAGCGGCGGCTTCGATTTTCTGGTCACCGACTGGAACATGCCGGGTATGACCGGTATCGATTTGCTGCGTGCGGTGCGTGCCGACGAACGCTTGAAAAGCCTGCCGGTGTTGATGGTGACCGCCGAAGCGAAACGCGACCAGATTATCGAGGCCGCGCAAGCCGGGGTGAATGGCTATGTAGTCAAGCCGTTCACGGCTCAGGTGCTGAAAGAAAAGATTGAAAAAATCTTTGAGCGGGTCAACGGCTGATGTGTGCCGCGAGGTTTTATGGAACACGATGATCATCCTCAGGACGACTTCGAGTCGAGCCTGAAAACCAACGCTCGCCAACTGGTCGACAGCCTCGAGACAGGCAACTTTGGCGAAGCGGTGCAATTTATCAACGAGCTGAACAAGACGCGCGACCGTGGCCTTTACCATGAAGACGGCATACG
>CBIHQF010000161.1:0-7600 GCA_966211665.1 uncultured Pseudomonas sp.
GAGGCGCTGCCCTGCAGCACTATGGTGCTGTCGAGGGTCTCCGAGAGGTAGCGGCAGCGCGCCGGGCTCATCTCGATGATCTTCACCTGGTAGCGGCTTTCGATGGCCTCGGCGAGACGTTCGCCGATATGCCCGCCGCCGGCGATCACCACCTTCTTGTAGCTGTCTTCCAGGCGGCGCATCTCGCTCATCACCGCGCGGATATGCGCCTTGGCGGCGATGAAGAAGACTTCGTCGTCGGCCTCGATCACCGTATCGCCCTGAGGGATGATCGGCCGGTTGCGGCGGAAGATCGCCGCGACCCGGGTGTCGACGTTCGGCATGTGTTGGCGCAACTGACGCAATTGCTGGCCGACCAGCGGGCCGCCGTAGTAGGCGCGCACCGCGACCAGTTGGGCCTTGCCTTCGGCGAAGTCGATCACCTGCAAGGCGCCGGGGTATTCGATCAGGCGCTTGATGTAGTTGGTCACCACCTGTTCCGGGCTGATCAGCACGTCGACCGGAATCGCCTCGTTATCGAACAAGCCGGCGCGGGTCAGGTAGGCAGGCTCGCGCACCCGGGCGATCTTGGTCGGGGTGTGGAACAGGGTGAAGGCGACCTGGCAGGCGACCATATTGATTTCGTCGCTGTTGGTCACCGCGATCAGCATGTCGGCGTCGTCGGCGCCGGCCTGGCGCAGCACTGTGGGCAGGGAACCGCGGCCCTGTACGGTGCGGATGTCCAGGCGGTCGCCGAGGTCGCGCAGGCGGTCGCCGTCGGTGTCCACCACGGTGATGTCGTTGGCTTCGCTGGCCAGGTGTTCCGCCAGTGTGCCTCCGACCTGGCCGGCACCGAGAATGATGATTTTCATGCAGTCTGTTCCTTAGCGGCAGCAGCGCTTGGCGCTGTGGCGGTTTTAATCAGCTTGGCATAGTAGAAGCCATCGTGGCCGTCGATCTGCGGCAGCAACTGGCGGCCATGGGCGGGTGCGAGGCCGAAGTCGGCGACGATTTCCAGTTCCTGTGCATCGGCCGTGCGCTGGAGAAAGGCGGCGATGCTGTCGCTGTTTTCCAGGGGCAGCACCGAGCAGGTGGCGTAGACAAGAATGCCGCCGACGGCCAGGGTCGGCCAAATGCGGTCCAGCAGCTCGCCCTGCAACTGCGCCAGGGCGGCGATGTCTTCGGGCTGGCGGGTCAGCTTGATATCCGGGTGACGGCGAACCACGCCGCTGGCCGAGCAGGGCGCGTCGAGCAGGATGCGCTGGAACGGCACGCCATCCCACCAGGCGGCGGTATCGCGGCCATCGGCGGCGATCAACTCGGCCGCCAGGCCAAGGCGCTCAAGGTTTTCGCGCACCCGCGCCAGGCGTTTTTCTTCCAGATCCACCGCGACCACGCCGGCCAACCCGGGTTCGGTTTCGAGGATATGGCAGGTCTTGCCGCCGGGCGCGCAGCAGGCGTCCAGTACCCGTTGGCCGGGGGCCAATTCGAGCAGATCGGCGGCCAGTTGCGCGGCTTCGTCCTGCACGCTGACCCGCCCTTCGGCAAAGCCCGGCAATGTGGTGACGTCACAGGCCTCGAGCAAGCGGATACCGTCGCAGCTATATATGCAGGGCTCGGCCTCGAAGCCGACCCGGCGCAGCTCGGCGAGGTAATCGTCACGGCTGCCGAGGCGCCGATTGACCCGCAATATCAGTGGCGGATGGGCGTTGTTGGCCGCGCAGATGGCCTGCCAATGCTCCGGCCAATGGGCCTTCAGGGCTTTCTGCAGCCAACGTGGGTGGGCGGTATGCAGCACCGGATCGCGATCGAGCTCCGCGATAATCGACTCGCCCTCGCGCTGGGCATTGCGCAGCACGGCATTGAGCAGGCCCTTGAGCGAGGGTTTCTTCAGCTTGTCGATACAGGCGACGGTTTCGCCGATCGCGGCATGCGCCGGGATGCGCGTGTGGAACAGCTGATAGAGGCCGATCAGCAGCAGCGCTTCGACGTCGCGGTCGGCCGCCTTGAATGGCTTCTGCAGCAGTTTTTCGGCGATCAATGCCAGGCGCGGCTGCCAGCGCGCGGTGCCGAACGCCAGATCCTGGGCCAGGCCTCGGTCGCGTTGCTCGACTCGCTCGAGCAGCGGCGGCAGGCTGCTGCCCAGCGACGCTTTACCGGCCAGCACCGAGGCCAGGGCGCGGGCGGCGGCGAGACGCGGATTCATGCTCGGATCCTCGTCACGCCAGCACCAGGCCAACGGCGAATTGCTCGCGGCGGCTGTTATACAGGTCGGCAAAATTCAGCGCCTTGCCGCCCGGCAGTTGCAAGCGAGTCAAGCACAGCGCGCCCTGGCCGCAGGCGACGGTCAGGCCGTCCTTGCTGGCGGCGAGAATTTCGCCGGGTTGGCCCTGGCCCTCGGCCAGATGGCCGGCGAGGACTTTCACCGGTGTCTCGTTCAGGCTGCTGTGACAGATCGGCCAGGGGTTGAACGCGCGGATCAGGCGTTCCAGCTCGACCGCCGGATGTGTCCAATCCAGCCGCGCTTCATCTTTGTTCAGCTTGTGCGCGTAGGTGGCCAGGCTGTCGTCCTGCACCTCGCCGACCAGGTTGCCGGCGGCCAGGCCGGCGATGGCCTCGATCACCGCTTGCGGGCCGAGAGTGGCCAGACGATCGTGCAGGCTGCCGCCCGTGTCTTCGGCGCTGATTGGCGTGTGTACTTTCAGCAGCATCGGTCCGGTATCCAGACCGGCCTCCATCCGCATCACGGTGACGCCGGATTCGCTGTCGCCGGCTTCGATGGCGCGCTGGATCGGCGCCGCGCCGCGCCAGCGAGGCAGCAGGGAGGCGTGGCTGTTGATGCAGCCCAGACGCGGAATATCCAGCACCGCTTGCGGCAGGATCAGCCCGTAGGCCACCACCACCAGCAGGTCCGCATCCAGGCTCTTGAGCTCGGCTTGCGCGGCGGGATCGCGTAGGCTTTGCGGCTGATACACCGGAATACCATGCTGCACTGCGAGTTGCTTGACCGGGCTGGGCGTGAGTTTCTGCCCGCGACCGGCCGGGCGATCAGGTTGGCTGTACACGGCGACGAGCCGATGAGGAGTGTCGAGCAGCGCCTTGAGGTGTTCGGCGGCGAACTCCGGGGTGCCGGCAAAGACGATGCGCAGTGCTTCAGTCATGGGGACTCGCTAAAGAAAAAGGCTTGCCGCAGCAAGCCTCTATCAAGTTGTGGTTCAAGCCTGCTGGCGATGTTGCTTTTCCAGCTTCTTCTTGATCCGGTCGCGTTTGAGGTTGGACAGGTAATCGACGAACAGCTTGCCGTTGAGGTGATCGCACTCGTGCTGGATGCACACCGCGAGCAGGCCTTCGGCAATCAATTCATAAGGCTGGCCGTCGCGGTCCAGCGCCTTGACCTTGACCTTCTGCGGGCGGTCGATGTTTTCGTAGAAGCCCGGTACCGACAGGCAGCCTTCCTGGTACTGACCGACTTCCTCGGTCAGCGGCTCCAGCTCGGGGTTGATGAATACCCGCGGTTCGGAGCGGTCTTCGGACAGGTCCATGACCACCAGACGTTTATGCACATTGACCTGAGTCGCCGCCAAGCCAATGCCCGGCGCCTCGTACATGGTTTCGAACATGTCGTCGATCAACTGACGCAATGCATCGTCCACCGCACTCACCGGTTTGGCGATGGTGCGCAGGCGCGGATCGGGAAATTCAAGGATATTCAGGATCGCCATATGCGTTTGTGATGCACTTGTGGAATAAAGTCAAAATCCGCTGCTAAGATGATGAGCAGCATTGGAAAACGGCTTCACGCCGCATTCCCGTTGGGCAAGTCGCGGCGCTAGGGCGCTCTACGTGAAGACACATAATAAAGGGATTCACCGCATGAGGAAATCACTACTCGCCCTGCTGCTGCTCGCAGCAAGCGGCTTGACCCAGACCGGGATGGCCCAGGCAGAAGTGCAGCTCAAGGACGGTCACCCCGACCGTTATACCGTGGTCAAAGGCGATACCCTCTGGGATATCTCCGGCAGGTTTCTCAGCCAACCGTGGAAATGGCCGGAAATCTGGCACGCCAACCCACAGGTGGAAAACCCGCACCTTATCTATCCAGGCGACGAACTCAGCCTGGTTTACATCGACGGCCAACCGCGTCTGATGCTCAACCGCGGCGCCTCGCGCGGCACCATCAAACTGTCGCCGCAAGTGCGCAGCACGCCGATGGCCGAGGCCATCCCGGCGATTCCGCTGGAGGCGATCAACAGCTTCCTGCTGAGCAACCGCATCGTCGACACCCCGGAGCAGTTCGAGGGCGCGCCCTATATAGTCGCCGGCAATGCCGAGCGCGTGGTCAGCGGTTCGGGCGACCGGGTTTATGCCCGTGGTGCCTTCGACGAGGCGGCGCCGGTGTACGGCATCTTCCGTCAGGGCAAAACCTATATCGATCCAGATACCCAGGAATTCCTCGGGATCAATGCCGACGATATCGGCGGCGGCGAGATCGTTGCCGAAGAAGGCGATATCGGCACCATGATGCTGACCCGCACCACCCAGGAAGTCCGCCTCGGCGACCGCCTGTTCCCCACCGAAGAGCGCGCGATCAACTCCACCTTTATGCCCAGCGAGCCGGCTAGCGAGATCAGCGGTTTGATTCTCGATGTGCCGCGCGGCGTGACCCAGATCGGCCAGTTCGACGTGGTCACCTTGAACAAGGGCGCCCGCGATGGTCTGGTTGAAGGCAACGTGCTGGCGATTTACAAAACCGGTGAAACCGTACGCGACCGCGTTACCGGCGAATCGGTGAAAATCCCCGACGAACGCGCCGGTCTGCTGATGGTATTCCGCACCTACGACAAGCTCAGCTACGGCTTGGTGCTCAATGCCACGCGCCAACTGGCGATCATGGACAAAGTGCGTAACCCGTAACACTCGACAAGCCCCGCGATGCGGGGCTTGTACTTTCTGCTGCCGCAACCGCGGCGCGACCGATCAAGGATGATCCCATGTCGCAACTCCTCTATACGGCTCTATCCCCCGCTGAACTCGAAGCCCGCCTGCGCCTGCATTGTCTGCCGGAGCTGGGGCCACGGCGTTTCCGTAAACTGCTCAGTGCTTTCGACAGCGCCTCGGCCGCGTTGAGCGCGCCCGCCAGCGCCTGGCGTTCCCTGGGTTTGCCGGCCGCCTGCGCCGAGCCACGCCGCAGCGTCGAGATACGTCAGCGCGCGGCTGCCGCCCTGGCCTGGTTGGAAGCCGATAAACAGCACCTGTTGATGTGGGACGACCTGACCTATCCCGGCCTGCTCGCCGAACTCAACGATGCCCCGCCGCTGCTGTTCGTCGCCGGCGAGCCGACGCTGCTGGAGCGCCCGCAACTGGCCATGGTAGGCAGCCGTCGGGCTTCGCGGCCTGGCCTGGATACCGCGCACAGCTTTGCCCGCAGCCTGGCAGCCGGCGGTTTTGTGATCACCAGCGGCCTGGCTTTGGGCATCGACGGCGCCGCCCACCAGGGCGCGTTGGATGTGGCGGGAAAAACCATCGCGGTACTGGGTACCGGCTTGCAGTGCCTGTACCCGGCGCGGCATAAACAGCTCGCCGCGGATATAGTCGAGCGCGGCGGCGCGCTGGTGTCCGAATTGCCGCTGGATAGTCCGCCCCAGGCCAGTAATTTTCCCCGGCGCAATAGAATCATCAGCGGCCTGTCGTTGGGCGTGCTGGTGGTCGAGGCCAGCCCCTCCAGCGGTTCGCTGATCACCGCGCGGCTGGCCGCCGAGCAGGGCCGCGAGGTCTATGCGATCCCCGGCTCGATCCACCATCCCGGTGCGCGCGGCTGCCATCAATTGATCCGCGACGGCGCCGTGCTGGTGGAAAGCATCGAACATATCCTCGAGGCGTTGCGCGGCTGGCAGGCGCAGACGCCCAACGAACAAGCGCCTGCAACGCCTGCGCCGAGCCATCCCCTGCTGGACTTGTTGCACGCCGCGCCGCACAGCAGTGAAGCCTTGGCGGCGGCCAGCGGTTGGGCATTGCCCGAGGTATTGGCGGCGCTTACCGAGCTGGAACTGGATGGCCGTATCGCTTGCGAAAACGGCCGCTGGGTGGGCCGCGCAAGCTAGCTTGGATACACTGCCCGCCAGGGTTTAGTGGAGAACAGCGAATGCTCAGCAAGTGGCAGGTACAACAGGCGGCGCGGGTGGTGCACGCTGGGGGCGTGATCGCCTACCCGACCGAGGCGGTATGGGGTTTGGGCTGCGATCCTTGGGACGAATTGGCGGTGGCGCGTTTGTTGGCGCTGAAAGAGCGGCCGATGGAGAAAGGCCTGATCCTGGTCGCCGACGACATCCGCCAGTTCGACTTTCTGCTCGAAGACTTACCCGATATCTGGCAAGAGCGTCTGGCTGGCAGTTGGCCGGGACCAAACACCTGGCTGGTGCCGCATCAGGACCGTTTGCCGCAGTGGATCACCGGTAAGCACGGCAGCGTCGCCCTGCGGGTCAGCGACCATCCCGTGGTCCGCGAGCTGTGTGCCCTCACCGGGCCCCTGGTCTCGACCTCGGCCAACCCTGCCGGCCGGCCGGCGGCGCGTAGCCGCTTGCGGGTCGAGCAGTACTTTCCGCGCCAATTGGACAAAGTCCTCGGCGGCGCCCTCGGCGGACGCAAGAACCCTAGCCTGATTCGCGATCTGATTACCGGCGATGTGATTCGGCCGTCCTGACGATATTGCGGGTGCGGGTGGATCGGGACGCATAGCTGACGCTCCATCCACCAAACCGCGATGGTGGATGAAAAAGGCGTCATCCACCCTACCCGACTCGTAGGAGGCGCGCCCCTGCGGCGAAAGCAGCCCACAGGGCTGCCCTGGCAAGCACAGGCAAAAGCTCGCCCCGAGGTCGGGCCTCCTACGGTGTGCAGCCCGTGACGCTCCGCGTCACCTACGCATCCAACGCCGGACAAACCGTTCCCGGATTGCGCCAAGGCTTATCCGGGTTACGGGCTTGGCTTTTACTCCGGTAGTAGAACGGTCGAACCGGTGGTTTGCCGCGCACTTAGCGCCGCCTGTGCGGCTGCGGCGTCCTTCAATGCGTAGCGGTTGCTGATATCCACCTTGAGCTGGCCGCTTTCGATCATGCCGAACAAGTCGTCGGCCATCATCTGCAGACGCTCCGGTGTATCGGCGTAGCCGGCCAGGCTTGGGCGGGTGACGAACAGCGAGCCCTTCTGCGCCAATATGCCCAGGTTGACCCCGCTGACCGCGCCCGAGGCATTGCCGAAGCTGACCAGCAGGCCGCGCGGGGCGACGCAGTCGAGGGAGGTTTCCCAGGTGTCCTTGCCGACGCCGTCGTAGACCACCGGGCATTTCCGGCCATCGGTCAGCTCCAGCACGCGTTGCACGACATCCTCGTGGCTGTAGTCGATGGTGGCCCAGGCGCCCTGCTCCATCGCCCGTTCGGCTTTCTCGGCCGAGCTGACGGTGCCGATCAACTTCACCCCGAGGGCCTTGGCCCATTGGCAGGCGAAGGAGCCGACACCGCCGGCGGCGGCATGGAACAGGATGGTTTCGCCGCCCTTGAGCACGAAGGTCTGGCGCAGCAGGTCTTGCACGGTCAGGCCCTAGAGCCTCACCGCCGCGGCTTGC
>CBIHQF010000162.1:0-7597 GCA_966211665.1 uncultured Pseudomonas sp.
GACTGAAAGCGGCTTTGCCGTTATAGGCCGCGACATGCACACCCCACTCGTACTCGGCGCCGCAGATTGCGGTGGTACGCAGAATCAGCAGCTCACGCTCGCGCAGGCCGATGCTGCCGCGATCGAGCAAACCACCGGCAAGAAAGCGCTGCAGCACCCGAGGGTTATGCGCCATGCTGCTGAACAGCTTCAGGGGCGGCATACCCGGCGGCATTATCCGATCGAGCGCCGCCTGGGTTTCCGGGGCATAAGGAGGTGAAGCGGGTTGGATACGCGGGCGGCTCATGGCAAATCTCCTATCGGACGGTTAAGCTACTGAAAATGTAGCAAGCCCAACATAAACCGCTACTAAAAAAGAAGCAATAGAGCCGATGAGTACAGCAAAACCAGGTGAAAAAGTTCGTGGTTCCACTACCGGCAGGCCGATCATGGCTCTGCTCGATCTGCTCGGCAGGCGTTGGAGCCTGCGCATACTCTGGGAGCTTCGGCAGTCGCCGGCCAACTTTCGCGAACTGCAAAGCCGCTGCGAAGGCTTGTCGCCGTCGGTGCTCAATACCCGCTTGAACGAGCTGCGCGAGGCGCGCTTGCTGGAGAACGGCGACCAGGGCTATCAGTTATCGTCGCTGGGCGTAAGCCTGGTCGAACAGTTTTTGCCGCTGACCCAATGGGCTGAAAACTGGGCCAGGGATCTGCAGTCGCCGGCGTAAAACCGAGCGCTGCTCTTGCCAGCCCGGCAGCACCGCCCTACCCTGCGCATCTGTTTTATCTATATCCGTTTCACAGCCGTTAGTGCCACAGGAAGATCATGTCCCTGGAACAGAACTACACCGCGATTCTCGGCCAACTCGGCGAGGACGTTTCCCGCGAAGGCCTGCTCGACACGCCCAAGCGTGCCGCCAAAGCCATGCAGTACCTCTGCCGCGGCTACCAGCAAACCCTGGAAGAAGTCACCAACGGCGCATTGTTCAGCTCCGACGCCAGCGAGATGGTATTGGTCAAGAACATCGAGCTGTACTCGCTGTGCGAACACCACCTGCTGCCATTCATCGGCAAGGCCCATGTCGCCTATATCCCCAACGGTAAGGTGCTCGGTCTGTCGAAAGTCGCGCGTATCGTCGATATGTACGCGCGCCGCCTGCAGATCCAGGAGAACCTCAGCCGGCAGATCGCCGAGGCGATCCAGCAAGTGACCGGCGCCCTCGGCGTTGCCGTGGTGATCGAAGCCCAGCACATGTGCATGATGATGCGCGGCGTGGAGAAGCAGAACTCCTCGATGGTCACCTCGGTGATGCTCGGCGAATTCCGCGAAAACGCCGCCACCCGCAGTGAATTCCTCAGCCTGATTAATAATTGATCAACCGCTGAGCATCGAGAAACCGGCCTTGTGCCGGTTTTTTATGGAAGCCAGGTACCGCATGAAATTCTGAGGGCTCTTTGCGCTATTGCCCCGGATTGCGCCGAGGCCTATCCGGGCAGGCCATGCAGCAGTCCTGTAGGAGGCGCGCATGCAACAGTTAATGGGTACATAGCAAAAAGCATCGCCCCGGGGTCGGGCCTCCCACGGCCACGCAGGTCGTTCGGGCTTGCGGGCGCCCTGCCGGTGCGCGGGCAATCTTCGCCTTGCGTCTAACCAGGCGCGAATCGCGCGCCGGGCTAGGTGCGGAATTGCGCGACCAAGCCCTGCAATTCCACGCCCAGACGCGCCAATTCGGCGCTCGAGGCTGCCGTCTGTTCGGTGGCGTTAGCGCTCTGTTCGCCGATATCGCGCACTCGCGTCACGCTTTCATTGATGTTCTCGGCCACCGCACTCTGCTCTTCCGCGGCGGCGGCGATCTGCTGGTTCATCTGTTCGATGGTGCTCACCGACTGGGTGATGCGCCGTAGCGCATCGCCCGCCTCGGCCGCCAAGCCGACGGTACGCTGGGTCAGGCTGCGGCTGCTTTCCATTTTCGTCACCGCGCCCTGGGCCATGCGCTGCAAGCCGGCGATCAGCGTTTCGATCTCCTGAGTCGAATCCTGGGCACGCTTGGCCAAGGCGCGCACCTCATCAGCGACCACGGCGAAGCCACGACCCTGCTCGCCCGCCCGCGCCGCTTCGATGGCCGCGTTCAACGCCAGCAGATTGGTCTGCTCGGCGACGCTGCGGATGACCTCCAGCACACTGCCGATGCGCTCGCTCTCCTTGTTCAGTTCCTGAATCGCCTCGGCGGACTGTTCGACATCGGCGGCCAGGGTGCCTATCTGGGAAACCGCCTGCTGCACCACATGGTTGCCCTGCTGGGCTTCCCTATCCGCGGTCTGGGCGGCCTGGGACGCTTGTTCGGCGTTATGCGCCACTTCCTGCACAGTGGCGGCCATTTCATGGATCGCGGTAGCGGTCTGCTCGGTCTCCAGTTTTTGGTTCTGCACGCCGGTGCTGGTTTGCGCGGTGATAGCCGACAACTGTTCCGCCGCCGCTGCGATCTGGCCGACGCCGCCGCCGATACGTCCAACCAGGTTGCGCAGGCTGGCGGTCATACTCTGCATCGCCGCCATCAGTTGGCCGAGTTCGTCCTTGCGCTGCAACAGCAAATCCTGGCTCAGATCGCCGTCGGCGATACGCTTGGCGTAGGCTACGCTCTGGCGCAGCGGGATGACGATCGAACGCGAGATCAACAAGGCGGCCAGCAAGCCGAGCACCACGGCGCCGGCCCCCATGCCACCGAGCATGAGCATGGCCCGGCGGCTCACATCGTGCAGTTGCTGCTCGGCGTTGGCTTTCGCGGCGTCGGCCAGTTCCAGAGCCGAGCGCGCTCGTTCGATCATGGCCTTTTCCGTGGCCAGGCGCTGTTCGCGGACTTGCTGGTAGTAACCGAAAGAGCGCTGATACAGGGTCAAGGATTGCAAGGCGGTATCGATGGCGGACTTCTGCGTATCGTCCAGCCAGACCTTCAAGCTGCTGGCCACGGTTTGCAGGTCTTCGCTGACGTAGTTCCACTCTTCCAGCGCCTCGGCCGAGCTGTCGATGATGTACAGGCTTTCGTGACCGCGCAGGTCGAGCATGCGCTTGCTCAGGCCGGATGCGGTTTCCGCCAGGGTCAGGGGGTCGCTGCCGCGTAAACGGTCGCCTTGCAAGCGCAACTCGCGGACGGCGTCGTACATGTCCAGCTCGATTACCTCGAACTGGTCGCGCGCCTCGCCCGCGGCATCGCGCATGTCCTTACGCGCTTCGCGCGCCTTGTCCTGCACCTCGACATAGCTGTCGAACTGGCTCCGGTAATCGGTAATCGCCTGGCTCATGCTTTGATAACGCTTCACCTCGATTGCCGAGGCGGCGTTCTGCAATTGCGTCAACAGCTCTTGTACGCCGATCAAGCTTTCGCGTACCCGGGCGGCACTCTCCGGACTTTGCTCGAGGGCGAAATTGCGCTCCAGGCGACGCGCCTGGAGTATCGCCGTATTGACCGCCAGCAACCTCCCGCTCAGCTCATGCCCTTGCATGACCGTCTTGATCGCGACGAAACCGATGCCGGTCATCGCAACCGTCAGCAATAGCACCAGGCTGAAACCAAAGAATAATTTCTTGCCCACGGCAAGGTCGACGAACAGACGGGTGGCGGATTGCAACATGGGGCACTGCTCCAATTCTTATTGTTCTCGATGCCAAACTTAGCGGCATGGGCACGACGCGCAAGTCCATGCAGGCATTGTGCCGGCATTGCAAACGACTCTATCTATATAGTCGGCAGGTACTGCTTAGAGCTTAGGCCAAAGTGGCTGGGCAGCCTGAGTCTGCGCGTGTTTCAGATTGGTTTGGCGCGCCTGCCGCGACAAAATAGGCGACTTTCCGCCGCCCACTGGCACTTATCGGCGGTTTTCCGCCAAAAATGCGAGGGCACGGCTGGTGCCGTATGCCCTGCATTCGTATCGAGCGGCATCGAGGGTGCCGCTGCGGAGGGTCAACGTCCGGCGAGTGCCGGCACCACACGCGGCCTCAACAGTTCGCCGAGAATGGCCAACAGACCGATGACGCCGGCGATCCAGTACCACTTGGCGATGGGGTCGAAACCCAGCCAGCCGAGGGCGTGCAGGAACACCATCATGATCAGCACCGGGCACACGTAGCGCACCATGAACAGCCAGAGAGCGTAGCCCAGCGGCGGCAAGTTCAGCTCGTCGCGCATGATCTCGCAACGCAACGCATAACCGGCCAGCAGCACCATGAAGATCCCGCCGAGCGGCATCATCCAGCGCGAGGTCAGGTAGTCCAGCCAGTCGAACAGGTTCTTGCCCAGCGGCGTCCAGCCGGCCATCAGGTTGAACGAGAGCATCGCCAGCAGACTGAGCAGCAGCAATACCACACCGGCAGCGACAGCGCCCTTGAAGCGGCTGATGGCGTATTTCTCATTGAGGTAGGCGACCGTCGATTCGGCCAGGGAGATCGCCGAGGTCAGTGCGGCAATCGATACCATGGCGAAGAACAGCGCGCCGAACACCGTGCCGAACGGCATCTGCTGGAAGGCCAACGGCAGGCTCATGAAGATCAAGCCGGGCCCCGCGCTCGGGCTCAAGCCATTGGCGAAGATCACTGGGAAAATCGCCAATCCCGCCAGCAAGGCCACGCAGGTGTCGCAGATCGCCACGATAAAGGTGGTGCGGGCGATCGACTGGCCGTCGGGAATATAAGAGCCGTAAACCAGAATCGCCCCGGAGGCCAGGCTGAGGGTGAAGAACGCATGGCCGAGAGCGGCGAGCAGCGCTTCGCCGGTGATCTTCGAGGCATCGAAGGTGAACAGGAAGTCGAAGCCGGCGGCGAAGCTGCCGCTGGTAAAGGCGTAGCCGACCAGCACCAGCAGCATCAGCGCCAGGCCCGGCATCATCCAGCGCACGGCGCTCTCGATGCCCTTCTGCACGCCCTTGGCGACTATCCACAGGGTCAGCAACGACACCAGCACGCTCCAGCCACCGAGCTGCCAGGGGTTGGCGTTGTGCGCCGCGAATACCTCGCCGAGCGCTTCGACGCTGTTCGCCGTGAGCGAGCCGTCGAGCATTTTCCAGGTGTAGGCGAAGGCCCAACCGGCCACTACCACGTAGAAGCACAGGATCAGAAAACCGCAGAGCATGGCCATGATGCCGACCGTCTTCCACAGCGGGTTGCCGTTGTTCTCCTTGACCACCCGGGCGATCGCGTCGATCGGGCTGCCGCGACCACGCCGGCCCAGGGCGATCTCGGTCATCATCACCGGAATGCCGATCGACAGGATGCAGGCGAGGTACATCAGCACGAAGGCGCCGCCGCCGTATTCGCCGGTGATATAGGGAAACTTCCAGATATTGCCCAGGCCGACGGCCGAGCCGGTTGCAGCGAGGATGAAACCCCAGCGCGAAAGCCAGAGGTTCTTGGGTTTTTCACGGGTCATGCGTCACCTTTTGTTGTTATCTGTGACGGGAACGAACCCGCCGCGCTTGTGGCGTGGCGGAGTGAGCAAGGCTTGGGTAAAGCCGCTTTTTACAACTGGGCGTCGGCTTGCGCCTCCGGGGCCGCCTGTTTGAAGGCTTCCAGGGCTTCGCAACGCGCGACCATGCAGAGGATGCGCGGGTAAGCCTCGAGGTCACAGTTGAAACGCCGTGCGTTGTAAATTTGCGGAACCAAACAGGCCTCGAGATAGCCGGGACGCTCGCCGAGCGACAAGCGCTCATCGAATGACGCGAGGCCCTGCTCCACCGCGGCCAGACCGGTGTGCAGCCAATGCCGATACCAGGCGTTTTTCGCCTCGTCCGAGGCGCCCAGCTCATTGGACAGGTATTGCAGCACGCGCAGGTTATTCAGCGGATGCAGGTCGCAGGCGATATGCAGCGCCAACGCCCGCACCTGGGCTCGCCGCACCGGGTCGGCGGGCAACAAGGCCGGCACCGGGAACACCTCGTCGAGGTATTCGAGAATCGCCAGGGACTGGGCGATACGCACCTCGCCCTGGTCGGTGCCGGCGTCCACCAACAGCGGCACCAACCCCTGGGGGTTCAAGGCCTTGTATTCATCCCCATGCTGCTGCCCGCCGTCCTTGACCAGGTGCACCGGCACCTGCCGATAGGCCAGGCCCTTGAGGTTGAGAGCGATGCGCACGCGGTAGGCGGCACTGGAGCGCCAATAGCCGTAGAGCGTCAGCATGCCGTGGCTCCCATGGGAGCCGTTGCGCATGCCCCCCTGTAAATCCTATGTTTATTTGCAAGTCCTGCGACGTCGTAGGGTGGATGACGCTTCACCCATCCACCAACTGCAATGGTGGATGAAAAAAGCGTCGTCCCCCCTACCCGGGCTAGCGAAACCCAAGCTTCGCTTGCCGCTTGCGGCTCAACGCTCATAGCGCTCCACCACCTGATCGATGGCGCCGAACAAGCTGTGTCCGGCCTCGTCGAACATCTCGATGCGCACCCGGTCGCCGAACTTGAGGAACGGCGTCTTCGCCTCGCCATCGGCGATCACTTCGAGCATGCGTTTCTCCGCCAGACACGAAGAACCGGCGCTGCGGTCGTAATTGGACACGGTACCGGAACCGATGATGGTGCCGCTGCCCAGCGGACGGGTCTTGGCGGCGTGAGCCAGCAGCGTCGGGAAGTTGAAGGTCATATCGACGCCGGCGTCCGGCTGGCCGAACAGCGCGTCGTTGATATGCGACAGCAATGGCCGGTGCACTTTGCCGTCGCGCCATGCATCGCCCAGCTCGTCCGGAGTAATGGCCACCGGCGAAAAACTCGAGGACGGCTTGCTCTGGTAGAAGCCGAAGCCCTTGGCCAGCTCGCCGGGGATCAGGTTACGCAGCGACACATCGTTGACCAGCATCAGCAACTGGATATGCCCGGCGGCTTCGGCGGGCGTGACGCCCATGGGCACGTCGTCGGTGATCACCGCGATCTCGGCCTCCAGGTCGATGCCCCAAGCCTCATCGGACATCTGAATCGGCGCGCGGGGCGGGATAAAGCTGTCGGCACCGCCCTGGTACATCAACGGATCGTGCCAGAAGCTCTCCGGTATCTCCGCGCCGCGGGCCTTGCGCACCAACTCCACGTGGTTGACGTAGGCGCTGCCGTCGGCCCAGTGATAGGCCCGCGGCAGCGGGCTGTGGCAATCGGCCTGTTCGAAGACGAAAGCGTCCTCGCACAAACCATCGTTGAGGCGCTGGTAGATCGCCTGCAATTGCGGGCGCTTGATCGCCCAATCGTCCAACGCGGCCTGCAAGGTCGCGGCGATCTGCGGCACCTTGACCGCATGCCGCAAATCGCGGGAAACCACCAGCAGTACGCCATCGCGGCCTTGGTTCAGTGATGCGAGTTTCATGACTTAACCTTCAAATTTGTGGCGCCTGCATCCCTCACCCCAACCCTCTCCCAGAGGGAGAGGGGGTTGAGCGCAGGCGTTCTCAAGAGTTTTTGCCCGGCGCCCGCCAGGAGTTCACATATTCGGGTACATCCACGGCCGCGGCGGCGTCGCCGACTTCCAGGGCGCGGCGGGTGTCGATCATCACCGCCACCTCCTCGACGAAGGTCGCCGGGCTTTCCTGGCTTTTCTTCAGCGCCTTGGGATGGGGGCCATGAGGGAAGCCGCAGGGGTGCAGCGTGA
>CBIHQF010000163.1:0-7570 GCA_966211665.1 uncultured Pseudomonas sp.
ACCTGCATTGCGACTTCGAGGCGGCGGTGCACCTCTACGGCATCCCCCAGCAATGGCTGCAACTGAGTTCGCTGGCTGCGCGCCTGGGCGCCGCCACCGTGCTGTTGGCCGAGGAGTCCGGCGGCTCGTCGTTCGACGAATCCTGCTCCTCGCCCTGGCTGCGCCTGGCCCAGCGCTTCCCGGAGGCGACCATCGATCCGGTCTGCCTGGCCACCACGGTGGAGCTGGGCGGCATGGACAACACCACACCGGCCAAGGCCCAGGCCTATGCCGAGGCGATTCTGGCTTATCTCGCCGAGCAAGGCCTGATCGCCGGCGACTGGCCGGCCGCGCCGCAAGAGTGTTGCGAGGGCGTGCCTTTCGCCGGCACCGAATTGCTGTATGCGCCCCACAGCGGGGTGGTCAGCTATTTGCAGCCGGTCGGCGCCCGGGTGGAAGCAGGTACGCCGATATTCGAAGTACATGACCCGCTGGACGACCGCCACAGCGTGGTCCAGGCCAGCACCGCAGGCGTGCTGTTCGCCATCGAACGCATGCGTTTCGCATTGCCCGATCGTTGGTTGGCCAAAGTGGCCGGCCGTACCCCTATTCGCCAGGGTCGCTTGTTGAGCGACTGATTCAAGAGAGTGGAAACCATGTACAAACTCGAAGTTCAGGACTTGCACAAGCGTTACGGTAGCCACGAAGTGCTCAAGGGCGTGTCCCTGGCGGCCAAGGCCGGCGATGTGACCAGCATCATCGGCTCCAGCGGCTCGGGCAAAAGCACCTTTCTGCGTTGCATCAACCTGCTTGAGCAGCCGCACGCCGGCAAGATCCTGCTCAACGGCGAAGAACTCAAGCTGGTGCCGAACAAGGACGGTGCGCTCAAGGCCGCCGACCCCAAGCAATTGCAACGTATGCGCTCGCGCCTGGCCATGGTGTTCCAGCACTTCAACCTGTGGTCGCACATGAGCGCCCTGGAAAACATCATGGAAGCGCCGGTGCATGTACTCGGTATGGACAAGCAGGAGGCCCGGGAAAAAGCCGAGCACTACCTGAACAAGGTCGGCGTCGCGCACCGCAAGGACGCCTACCCGGCGCACATGTCCGGCGGCGAGCAGCAACGCGTGGCGATCGCCCGTGCCCTGGCCATGGAGCCGGAAGTGATGCTGTTCGACGAACCGACCTCGGCGCTCGACCCGGAGCTGGTCGGCGAAGTGCTCAAGGTCATGCAGGACTTGGCCCAGGAAGGCCGCACCATGGTGGTGGTAACCCATGAGATGGGCTTCGCCCGCGAGGTCTCCAACCAATTGGTATTCCTGCACAAGGGCGTGGTGGAAGAGCGCGGCGACCCTCGAGAAGTGTTGGTCAATCCGCAATCCGAGCGGTTGCAGCAATTCCTCGCCGGCAGCCTTAAATAAGCGCCCCCCATTACGCCATCAGAGCCTAAACTCACCGCCATGAATGCCCATCGAATCGGCTTCCTGCTTTGGCCCAACACCAAGCCCTTGACCTTGGCGTTGGCCGAGGAAGCCTTGCTCGTCGCCCAGCGTGTCCACCCCGAAGTGGTCTACGAGCTGTCGTTCCTCCAGGCAGAAGTGCCGGGCGAGGGCGCCTGGCGTCTGCCGGGCGAGTCCTGGGTGGGCAAGCTCGAGGGCTGCCAGAAGCTGTTTCTGATCGCCGACGAGCCGCCCGCGGCCATGCCGATGGCGCTTTCCAGTGCGCTCAAACAAGTCGTGCGCAGCGGTTGCGCGATAGGGGCGGTGTCCGCCGGCGTCTATCCGCTGGCGCAACTGGGGTTGCTCGATGGCTACCGCGCCTCGGTGCACTGGCGTTGGCAGGACGATTTCAGCGAACGCTTCCCCAAGGTCATCGCCACCAGCCATTTGTTCGATTGGGATCGCGACCGCATGAGCGCATGCGGCGGCATGGCGGTGCTGGACCTGTTGCTGGCGCTGTTGTCCCGCGATCACGGCGCGGAACTGGCCGGTGCGGTGTCGGAAGAGTTGGTGGTGGAACGCATCCGCGAAGGCGGCGAACGCCAGCGCATTCCGTTGCAGAACCGTTTGGGCTCCAGCCATCCGAAGCTGACCCAGGCGGTGTTGCTGATGGAGGCGAATATCGAGGAGCCATTGACCACCGACGAAATCGCCCGCCATGTCTGCGTGTCGCGTCGGCAGTTGGAACGCATCTTCAAGCAATACCTCAACCGCGTGCCCAGCCAGTACTACCTGGAACTGCGTCTGAACAAGGCGCGTCAGTTGCTGATGCAGACCAGCAAATCGATCATCCAGATCGGCCTGTCCTGCGGCTTCTCCTCCGGCCCGCATTTCTCCAGCGCCTACCGCAACTTCTTCGGCGCCACCCCGCGCGAAGACCGCAACCAAAGGCGCAGCAACAGCCCCTTCGAATTGACTTCGACGCCGGCCGAGCGCGAGTGACCATCTCGTTTGTCGTATCGGTCATCGTGAGTGCCGTGAAGCATATCGAGTACAGGTCGCCCGTCTGAGACTATGCTTGAGTCAATTCTGACTCTGGAGCACGATACGTGTCGGCTATGAGAATTTCACGCCTCTTGCTCGTCCTCTCCTTGGGCCTTGCCACAGTTCCGGCGTTGGCCGACCCCGTCGTCGCCATCGATAACGCCAACCCCCCCTTTATGTACCAGGAGGCCGGTCAAGCCAAAGGCCTTTACCCGATGCTATTGCGGGCGGTTTTCCAGCGGGCGGGGATTAGCGTGGAAGTCCGCGCGATGCCCTGGAAGCGCGCTTTGCGGATGGGCGAGAACGGCAGAGTGGGAATTGGCGGCATCTACAAAACCGCGGCGCGTCTGGAAGTTTTCGACTACTCGCAGCCGCTCTTCGAAGAGAAGCTGCTGATCTACGTGCGCAAGGGCGCGGCGATCAAATTCGAGCAGATCGGCGACCTGTACGACAAGCGCGTCGGGGTGATTCGCGGCTGGAGCTATACCGCGGAGTTCGACGAGGCACTTAAAAACGGCCGTATCCAGGCGAGCCTGAGCAGCTCGGATGAAGCGAATTTCAGGATGCTCGTCTCCGGCAGGCTGGATGCGGTTATCGCCATCGAACTGGCCGGGCAGCGCCTTATCCAGCAGTTGCAGTTAAGCAATGTGCAGGCGCTGGAACTACCCCTGAGCATCAATCCGACCTACCTGGTGTTCGGCAAAAAAGCCCAGCAGCAAGCGCTGTTGCAGCGCTTCGATCAGAGTTTGCTGGAAATGCGCGCAGATGGCTCGTTCGATAAATTGGTGCAGCAGGCCATCGGCAGCGATTGAGTCGCTTATTCGCCGCTTCCGGCGTGAGCCGGCCGAGTCGTGCGTCGCCAACTGCGGCCCAACCAACGCCAGGTGATCCACCCGGCGCCGGCCAAGTAAACCAGACCGCCCGGTACCCACATCAATAGGCCGGCCAGTTGCTGATCGGCGATATCCCGGTTCTCTCCGTAGAACGAGCTGTTGCCGAAGGTCAGCAGGGCGCCGAGCAGGCCGGTGTGCATCAACGTCAGCAGCAATGCCATTAGCGCTTGCGGCACCTGTTGCGGTGGCGCGCGCAGACAGGCCCACCAGAACAGCCAGGCGCTGAACAGGAAGCTGGCGTGTTCGAGCATATGCCACCAGAGGTTTTCCAGGGCCAGGATATACAGGCTGGGTGTATGCCAGATCCAGATCAGCGCGCCATGCAGCATGGCCAATGGCATGGGGTAACGCCCGACCCGCAACAGCCCGCGCCACAGCGGTTGCAGCAGTTGCCCGCAGACCGCGCGCCATTGCGGCAAGGGCCTGGCCAGCGCCCAGAGCGGGGCGATCGCCAGCATAAATAGCATGTGCTGGAACATGTGCCAGCTGGTGCTGGTT
Source organism: uncultured Pseudomonas sp. (assembly GCA_966211665.1). Taxonomy (GTDB): domain Bacteria; phylum Pseudomonadota; class Gammaproteobacteria; order Pseudomonadales; family Pseudomonadaceae; genus Aquipseudomonas. The sequence continues at coordinate 3,854 of CBIHQF010000163.1, forward strand.
GCGGCCCACTCGTCCAGGGGGGCGAATACCGCCAGCACGGCGATCGCCATGGCCAGGTGCATCCACAGCGCTTCCCGGCCATGGGGGCGAACCCGTCGCGCACCGAGGCCATAGAGCAACCAGGCGACCCCCAGTAGCAGAGCGCTGAGGATCAGCGGCAAGCGCTGGGTGAGGTGGCTATCCAGCAAGCCGTGGGCCGCCACCGGATGGGCCGCCAGCAGCAAAGCGATGCCGACGATCACACGCATGGCGGCAGCATCGGTATTGGCAGCGCGATAAATAGCGTGGCTAGCGCCGCCACCACATGAGTGCCGGCGGCGAGCAGGGCGACGAAGCGTTCGCGCGGCTGTCGATGCATGCGCAGGCCGGCGCGCCAGGACCACCTCGCCAGCACGCCGAGCAGGATCAGGGTGACCATGGCGCTGAACCCGAGCAGCGCATTCAGCCAGTTCCACGGGCCCTGTTGCGGCGCCGGCGGGACGACCGCGCAGGCCACGGACAAGCCGCCATAGATAAAGACGAACCATAGGCTCCAGATCAGCAAGCCGAGCGTGATATGCAGCGGGTGGTAGGGCGAGCGCAATCCTTTCATCCGCCGACTCCCCACGTGGGAGGGAACAGTACCAGGGCGAAATAGCTGCTCCAGAGCACGCCAAGGTTGTAGTACCAGAGTTGGCCGACCACCACGGGTTCGTAAGGGGCATGGGCGCCGACATAGCCGTAGCGCACGCGCCAGGCTTGCAGCGCGCTGAGGATGGTCGCCAGGGCGCAGTGCAGCAGGTTGTAGATCAGCAGAAAGGTGATTACCCCATCGTGGGCGGTTGCGCGTGGCGCCAGGTCGCTGGCGAGCAGGGTCCACAGCAGCAGTCCGGACTGTACCAGGCCGATGCCGCCGATCAGCGCCATATGGCCGAGCAGCCCTTGGCTGTTGCCCCTGCGCAAACGCCTGCTGGTACGGGCTTGCCAGCCAGCGGCAAGACTCAGCAGCAGGGCGCTGGCCAGCAGCAACCAGTGATCGAACACCGCTTGTTGCGGCACCTGCCAGTTCGGCGCCACCGTCCAGAGGTAGAACCAGCCGAACAGCAGCGCTAGATAGAGCGCACCGTCGGCCAGTAGCGTCACGCCCATGCCCCATAAGCCGGGGCCGTCGAAGGTGCGCGAGTGCAGCGGCGGTTCGCCGGGCTGGGTGCGGGCATCGGGGGCCGCCAACGGATGGCTGCCGTTTTCCCAGCTCCAGCGCAGCAGGCTCAGCAGGGCGGCGATGCACGCTGCCGCAGCCAGCCAATACAGTTTTAGCAGCAGGGCGATGCACAGCGCCGCGAGAAACCCTGCGGCGATCAGCGGCCACCAGCTGTTGCCGGGCAAGTGGATGATCTCGCGCACCTTGCCGCTCAGCGGTTCGCTGCCCCAGGTTTCGCGCCGGCCGTGATCGATCACGGTGAGCGCATGTTCGCCGCGTGCGATGCTGTGCGGCAGGTCGGGGTCGTCCCAGAGCGGGTGACGGCTGCGCACGTCCGGCAGGCTGACGAAGTTATAGGCATTGGGAGGCAGGCAGGTCGCCCATTCCAAAGTATCGGCGTGCCACGGGTTGACCTGCGCCGGCAGGCCGAAACGGAAGTGCAGGAGGATATCCAGAAGGATGGCGGCGATGCCGATGGCGGTGATAAAGCTGCCCACCGAGGCGATCAGGTTCGGCAGGTCCCAACCCAGCCCCGAGGGGTAGCTGTAAATCCTGCGAGGCATGCCCATCAGCCCGGTCCAGTGCATGATCAGGAACGTCAGGTTGAAGCCGATGAATACCAGCCAGAAGCCCCAGCGGCCCAGGCGCACCGAGGGCATGCGCCCGGAGAAGTGCGGCAGCCAGTAGTAAATGCCGGCCATCATCGGGAAGAACACGCCGCCGACAAGCACGTAATGCATATGGGCGACCACGAAATGGGTGTCGTGCACCTGCCAATCGAACGGCACCAGGGCCAGCATCACGCCGGTCAGGCCGCCACAGACGAACACGATGAGAAAACCCACCAGCCACAGCATGGGCAGGTGGTATACCGGTTTGCCCAGCCACAGGGTCGCCAGCCAGGCGAAGACCTGTACCCCGGTGGGAATCGCCACCAGCATGCTGGCGGCCGAGAAGAACGCCTGGGCCAGTTGCGGAATGCCGACGGTGAACATGTGGTGCACCCACAGGCCGAAGCTGATGAAGCCGGTGGTCAACACCGACAGCACCACCCAGCGGTAGCCCACCAACGGGCGCTGAGCGAATACCGGCAGCACGGTCGAGACGATACCCGCCGCGGGCAGAAACAGGATGTACACCTCGGGGTGACCGAACAGCCAGAACAGGTGTTGCCAGAGCAGCGGGTCGCCGCCGCGGGTCACATCGAAGAACGGCATACCGGCGGCGCGCTCCAGTTCCAGCAGGATGCTGCCGAGAATCAATGGCGGAAATCCCAGCACGATCATCATCGCCATCACCAGGATGTACCAGGCGTAGATCGGCATCTGGTGCAGCGCCATGCCCCGGGTCCGCGAGCGCAGGATAGATACCACCAGTTCGATACCGGCGCTGACCGCCGAGATTTCCACGAAGGTGATGCCCAGCAGCCAGAAGTCCGAATTCGGCCCCGGCGTATGGGTGGCGCTGGAGAGTGGCGTGTACATGAACCAGCCGGCCTTGGGCGCGATGCCGAGAAACAGGCTGGCCAGCAGAATCATGCCGCCGAACAGATAGCAGTAGTAACCCAGGGCGGACAGCCGGGGGAACACCAGGTCCCGTGCGCCGATCATCTTCGGAATCAGGTAGACCGCCATGCCCTCCATCATTGGCACGGCGAACAGGAACATCATCACCGTGCCGTGCATGGTGAACACCTGGTTGTAGACATCCGCGCTCATGAACACGTGGTTCGGCAGGGCGAGCTGGGTGCGGATCAGCATCGCCAGCAGCCCGCCGATCAAGAAGAATGCCGCGCCGGTGTACATGAAGCGCAGGCCGATGGTGGTGTGGTTGACGATGGTCAGCGCGCGCCAGCCGCGCGGGTTACCCCAGACCGCGTTGAACTGGTCGTGCAACTGGTCCGGGTCGGTGGCCGGTGTATTTTTCTGGCTACTCATGGGGCGAGTCCTTCCAGCCAGGCGGCGATGCGTTGCAACTGGTCGGGGTCGATATCGTCATGCAGCGGCATGCCATTGCCCGGCTTCAGCCGTTGGTGCTTGCGCAGCCATAACAGGATTGCCCCCGGCTCGTTGGGCAGTACGCCGCTGCCCAGGGTCGGTCGCGAACCGAGGTCGGAGAGGTCCGGCGCGCGCTGGCCGTCGCTGACCCCGGCGACGCGGTGGCAACGACCGCAGCGCGTGGCGAAGGTAGCGCCTGCCGCGCCCGGTAGCGCCTCGATACGCTGCGTCTGGCGGGCTGCCAGCCAGGCGGCGAAATCCGCTTCGCTATGTGCCTGCACGTACAGAACCATATGGCTGTGCTGGCTGCCGCAGAACTCCGAGCACTGGCCACGATACACGCCGGGTTCGTCGGCCTGCAGACGGATGCGGTTGAGGTGACCGGGGATCATGTCGATCTTGCCGCCCAGGCGTGGCACCCAGAAGGAATGGATCACGTCGGCGCTGCTGACCTGGATATCCACCGGGCGCGCGGCGGGGATATGCAGTTGGTTGGCGGTCACCACGCCGCTGTCCGGGTAGCGCACCTCCCACCACCAT
>CBIHQF010000164.1:0-7531 GCA_966211665.1 uncultured Pseudomonas sp.
GGGCGCTTTTTCCGCTGCGCACCAGCCGCAGGCGAAGGGGCGACCGATTATCGCATTGCGTCGTTGCGGGTCGAGTACCCACTGGCGGTTCTGCCAGGGCGGTTGGTGACGCAGGTGCTGAGTATGGCCGCAGGACAATATAGCGACCCAGTGCTGCTCTTCGTCCTGACGGAAATCAAGGATCCGCACTTTGCCGCCTTGTATCGGTTTATCCGACCTCGGGTCGCATTCGGCGGCGCCCTTGGTTAAACTCATACGTTCTTTATCTCTATGCAAAAGGTCCCGCCTCATGCTGATCGCCGCCAATAAGGCCGTCTCCATCGACTATACCCTGACCAACGATGCCGGTGAGGTGATCGATAGTTCCGCTGGCGGCGCCCCGCTGGTTTACCTCCATGGCGCCGGCAACATCATCGGCGGCCTGGAAAAAGCCCTGCTCGGAAAACAAGCCGGGGATGAGCTGGATGTAGCCGTCGAGCCGGAAGAGGCCTACGGCGAATACAGCGCCGAGCTGGTCGCCACCCTGAATCGCTCGATGTTCGAAGGCGTCGACGAACTGGAAGTCGGCATGCAATTCCACGCCTCCGGCCCGGACGGCGGCATGCAGATCGTCACCATCCGCGAATTGGAAGGCGACGACGTGATCGTCGACGGCAACCACCCGTTGGCCGGTCAGCGCCTGAATTTCAAGGTCAAGGTGATCAGCGTGCGCGATGCCAGCGACGAAGAAATCGCTCACGGCCATATTCATGGCGAAGGTGGTCATCACCACTAAGAGCTCGGCCACGACCTGCTGAGTATCGGCCGTACGGCCGGCTCGCAATGCCGTGCATCGAGTTCTATCGGGTGCTGGAGGATTGCTGAAAACGACTTGTGGTCGTCTCCAAATAAGCAATCGACTGCTACGCTGAGTAAAAAAGAAAGGCGCCTTTTTAGAGGCGCCTTTTTTGTCCCTTGCGTTCTCGAGGAGTTAAGTCATGAGTGCGTTTCACGACCTCAATCTACGCGCGCTGGATGGCCAGGACCTTCCGTTGGCGCCTTTCAAAGGGCAGGTGCTGCTGGTGGTCAATGTCGCCTCCAAGTGCGGCCTGACTCCGCAATATGCCGGGCTCGAGAAGCTCTATCAGCAATATCGAGGGCGCGGTTTCACCGTGCTCGGCTTGCCCTGCAACCAGTTCGCCGGGCAGGAGCCGGATAGCGAAGAAGCCATCCGCGAATTTTGCAGCCTGAACTACGGGGTGACCTTTCCCCTCGGCAGCAAGATCGAAGTCAACGGCCATGATCGTCATCCGCTGTATCGGCTGCTGGCCGGCGAGGGCGCGGAGTTTCCCGGCGATATCACCTGGAATTTCGAGAAGTTTCTGGTCGGTCACGATGGTCGCGTGCTCGCGCGCTTCTCGCCGCGCACCGCCCCGGACGACCCGGCGCTGATCCAGGCCATCGAAAAAGCCCTCGGCTGAAATCAATGGCGATGGTGGAGGGAAAAACCTCATCCATCCGACGCAGCTCCCGTAGAACCTATGTTTATTCGCAAGGCTGCGACTTCGGGTGGATGACGCTTTACCCATCCACCAACCGCGATGGTGGATGAAAACGGCGTCAGCTACGCGCCCCGATCCACCCTACATCGCTCCCGTAGCCCGGCTGCAATCCGGGAGCGATTTACCAGGCAGCGAATTCCCCCGGATTCAATCGGGCCACAGGTTGCCCAGCCTCCCGTCGTTTTAGGCGCTTATCACGCAAATCAATAGTGCTGGGCGGGGCGAGACGACCGGTCATATCCTTGCCGGCATGAACGCCAACCAACGACTCGACAAGCGTGACCTGATCCTCGCCAAAGGCGCCGAGGTGATGACCCGTCGCGGTTATCACGGCGCTGGCGTGCAGGAAATCGTGCAGGCCGCCGGTGTGCCCAAGGGCTCCTTCTATCACTATTTCTCCAGCAAGGAAGACTTCGCCGTGCAGGCGCTGCAGCAGGTCTACGGGCCGCGCTTGCAGCGCTACTTCCAGGCGTTGAGCAATCCGCTGCTGAGCCCCCGTGCGCGCATCGTCGGGTACTACGGCGAATTGGTGGAGCATTTCGCCCGCCAGGAAAAGCTCGAATACCACTGCTTTATCGGCAGCCTGAGTTTCGAAATGGCGGATTTGTCGCCGAGCCTGGCGGGCGAAGTCGACGCGATTTTGCAGCGCTCGGCGGACATCCTGCGCGCTTGCCTGGAACAGGCGCAGCGCGCCGGCGAGCTGGCGGCCGACGAGGACTGCGGCAGCCTGGCGAGCTTTATCACCTGCGCCTGGCAGGGCGCTTTGACGCGCCTGAAAGTGTCGAACAGCACCGGCGCCCTCGAAGACTTCATGCAGCGTTTGCAGCTATTGCTGCGGGCCTGATTTTTTAAAACCCCATAGAACCCGTTCAAAGGCCGCGACGCGCAGCAGCCTTTGAACAGGTTTTGAGTAGACGACCGGTCAACTGGCCGACAGAGGAACCACAATGAACGATCCGGTAAAAGCCTTGTTTCAACCCTTCAACCTGGGCGCGCTGGAACTGCCGACCCGTGTGGTGATGGCGCCCATGACCCGTTCGTTTTCGCCGGGCGGCGTACCCAACAGCAAGGTGATCGAGTACTACCGCCGTCGCGCCGCGGCCGGCGTCGGCTTGATCGTCACCGAAGGCACCACCGTCGGCCACAAGGCCGCCAACGGTTACCCGAACGTGCCGCGTTTCTATGGTGAAGACGCCCTGGCCGGCTGGCGGAAAGTGGTCGAGGCGGTGCATGCCGAAGGCGGCAAGATCGTCCCGCAGCTGTGGCACGTGGGCAACGTGCGCAAGCTCGGCACCGAGCCGGATGCCAGCGTGCCGGGTTATGGCCCGAGCGAGAAAATCAAGGAAGGCAATGTCGTGGTCCACGGCATGAGCAAAGACGATATCCAGGAGGTCATCGCCGCCTTCGCCCAGGCCGCGCGTGATGCCAAAGCCATCGGTATGGACGGTGTGGAGATCCACGGCGCCCACGGTTATCTGATCGACCAGTTCTTCTGGGCCAGCAGCAACCAGCGTACCGACGAATACGGTGGCGACCTGGCGCAACGCTCGCGCTTCGCCATCGAACTGATCCAGGCGGTACGCGCCGCGGTCGGCCCGGACTTCCCGATCATCTTCCGTTACTCGCAGTGGAAGCAGCAGGACTACAGCGCCCGTCTGGTGGAAACCCCGGAAGCCCTGGAAGCCTTCCTCAAGCCCCTGAGCGACGCCGGAGTGGATATCTTCCATTGCTCGACCCGACGCTTCTGGGAGCCGGAATTCGATGGCTCGGACCTCAACCTGGCCGGCTGGACGCGCAAGCTCACCGGCAAACCGACCATCACCGTCGGCAGTGTCGGCCTGGACGGCGAATTCCTGCAATTCATGGTCAACACCGATAAGGTCGCCGAGCCGGCCAGCCTGGAAAACCTGCTCGAGCGCTTGAACAAGCAGGAGTTCGACCTGGTCGCTGTGGGCCGCGCCCTGCTGGTCGACCCGGATTGGGCGCTCAAGGTGCGCGAAGGTCGCGAGCAGGACATTCTGCCGTTCAGCCGCGAGGCGCTGACCACCCTGGTTTGATCGACATTTTTAGCGTTGCGCCGTAAAGCGGCGCACGTTTCCCCAGCCCCGGCACATCGGGGCTTTTTTTCGTCCGCTAAACAATGCGACCAGCGAGCGGCGGGGGCGTCGGCTCGCCCGCCTCGTTCAGGGCTGGGTACGCCCGGCCGGTAGCTCGACCGGGGGTAGCAGGGCTGCGCTCAGGTGCTGTTCGAACAGCTCGACGATCGCCCCCCAGCTCTGGCGTGCGGCGTCGCGTCGGGCATTCAGGCGCACCCGGCGCAGATTTTCCGGTTCGGCCAGCAGCCACAGGCTCGCCTCGATAAAGCTTTGCTCGTCCTGGTCCAGGGCGAGGGCGCCGTTGTGTCCGTGGCGGATATGTTGCGCCGCGGCGGCTTGATCGAAGGCGACTACGCCGAGGCCCGAGGCCAGGGCTTCGAGCACCACATTGCCGAAGGTTTCCGAGAGGCTGGGGAATACGAACAGATCGCCCGAGGCATAGTGCGCGGCCAGCGCTTCGCCACGCTGCAGGCCACAGAAGATGGCGTCCGGCATCTGCTGTTGCAGGCTCGCGCGTTGCGGGCCGTCGCCGACCACAATCAGCTTCAGATGGCGTTTCGGGTAAGCCTGCTGCAGGGCGCGAAAGCTGCTGCACAGCAGCCCGAGGTTCTTCTCCACAGCCAGCCGGCCGACATGCAGCACGGCGATGGACTGGTCGTCCAGGCCCCAGCTGCGACGCAGGTCGTCCGAACGCTTCATCGGATGGAACAATTGGCTGTCGACGCCGCGCGCGAGCATTTGCAGGCGCTCGAAGCCCCGGCGTTGCAGGGCTATCCGCTGGCTCGCGCTGGGCACCAGGGTCATCCGCGTGCGGTTGTGGAACCAGCGCAGGTAAGCGGTCAGGACGCGGGTCAACAGGTTGAAGCCGTAATGCCTGCTGTATTGCTGGAAGTTGGTGTGGAAACCGCTGACCACCGGGATGCGCAAGCGCCCGGCGGCGCGCAGTGCCGACAAGCCGAGCGGACCTTCGGTGGCGATATAGATCACATCCGGGCGCTGTATGCGCCAGCTCCGCAGCAGCTTGTGCAGCGATGACTGCCCCCACTGCAAGCCGGGATAGCCGGGCAGCGGCCAGCCGCGGATCAGCAGCAGATCGTCCTGGGCACCGCGCGGGTCGGCGTTCTGGCGTGGCCGTACCAATTGCACCCGATGGCCGCGTGTGCGCAGGCCGTCGGTCAGGTGGCTCAAGGTATTGGCGACGCCGTTGATTTCCGGCGGGAAGGTTTCGCTGATCAGCGCGACATGCAGAGGTGCGTTCATGCCAGCAGTGTCGGCTGTCGCCATGTAGCGAATGTGACAGTGGCGTGGCGGATTTGTGATGGCGTGTGCTCGCCGCTGCTTTCGCCTGAGGCAGCCGAAGATTATCTGCAAGGCCTGCGAAATCGCAGGCTCTGGTAGATCCTATGTTTATTCGCAAGGGCGCGACCTCGTAGGGTGGATGACGTTTCACCCATCCACCAACTGCGTGGTGGATGAAAAAGGCGTCAGCTACGCGCCCCGATCCACCCTACACCGCCCCCCGTGGCCCGGAATGCGGGGATACCCAGCGCCTGGCCAATCGCTCCCGGATTGCATCCAGGCTACGGTTGAGGATCGGCTTGCTAACCGCGCTCGCGCACCCAGAACACAGTGGCGCCGGCCACGGCCGCCGGCATCATCAGGATATTGACGAAGGGGATCAGCAGCGCCGCGTAGGTGATACCGCCGAAGCCCAGGCTTTGCCAGCGCTTTTCCCGTAGCCAGGCGAGCATGTCCTGCCAGCTCATCTTGTTGTTGTCGGCGGGGTAGTCGATGTACTGGATGGCCATCATCCACACGCCGAACAGCAGCCATAGCGGCGCGGCGACCAGGTTGACCACCGGGATGAAGGTGAGGATCAGCAGGCCGATGGCGCGCGGCAGGAAGTAGCCCAGCTTGCGCAGCTCACGGCCGACGGTGCGCGGCACCATGGCCAGCAATTCGGCCCAACTGAAGGGCGGGAAGGTATCTTCGCCGCGCACCACCACCTCGACCTTTTCCGCGAGGAAGCCATTGAAGGGCGCGGCGATGATATTGGCCAGCATGGTGAAGGTGAAAAACACCATCAGCGCCACCAGCACGAAGAACAACGGCCACAGGATGTATTCGAGAAAGCTCAGCCAGCTCGGCAGGCTCGGCATAAAGCTGTCGACCCAGCCGCCGAACTGCTGCATGGCAAAGTAGATCAGGGCCACGAACAGGATCAGATTGATCGCCAGGGGCAGCAGTACGAACAGGCGCAAGCCGGGGCTCAACACCAGTTTCAGGCCTTCCTTGAGGTATTGCGGGCCGGATAGCACGGGCGCAGGCATGGGGTTCTCCGCGAAGTGAAAGTCGCGCCGACCTTACCGGCTTTGGCGAGGCGGGGAAAGCCCGCGCTCAGGGGCGCGCGCCGAGTATATGCGCGACGGGGGCGTTGTACAGGTAGACGCAGTTGCGCTGCTGCTTGGCCTGGTACATGGCGTTGTCGGCGGCTTTGATCAGCGACTCGGCATTTTGCGCGTGTTCGGGGTAGAGGGCGATGCCGATGCTCGGGGTGACGAAATCGATGCTGAACTCATTGAGTATGAAGGGCATGCCGAGGGCCGCGAGTACGCGCTCGGCCAGTTTTTCGGCGGCCTCCAGGCTGGTGTGCGGCATCAGCAGGGTGAACTCGTCACCGCCCAGTCGGTAGACGCGATCGGGGTGGCGCAAGGTATTGCGCATGCGCTCGGCGATCGCCATCAGCAGGGCGTCGCCGGTGTCGTGGCCGAAGCGGTCGTTGACCTCCTTGAAGCGATCCAGGTCGATGTACATCAGGGCCAGATGGGTTTGTTGACGTTGCGCCTGGTCCAGGGCGCTGTTCAGCTGTTCGGCGAACGCCTTGCGGTTGCCGAGGTTGGTCAAGGTATCGCGGTAGGCCATCTCGAGCAGCCGGTTCTGGTAGGCCATCTGATCGCTGATGTCGCGCAGGATGCCGTGGTAACCGGTCAGTCGTCCCTGCAGATCGACGATCGGCGAGAAGCGGATTTCGCAATAGGCCTGGCGTCCGTCACCACGTTTGAAGGGGGCGGCGAAGATGCTGGTGCCGTTGTCGTCGGTCAGTTGGGCCTGGGCGAACAATTGCCGGGCGCGCTCGACTTGTTCGGCGCCGAGGAGTTCTTCGAAAAGCACGCCGATGAGTCTGTCGCTCGGGTAAGCGAGCAGGCCGCCGAGGGCGGCATTGACCTCGATGATGCGGCCCTGGGTATCGATCTCGAAGTAGCCATCCTGAATCGAGTCGAGAATCGCCCGGTCGCGCCCTTCGCTCTGCTGCAAACGGTCGAGCATCAGATTCAGCTCGCGGGCCAGTTCGCTCAGCTCGTCGTGGCCTTGGTCGCTCAGGCGCGCCGGCAGGTGGTCGTGGCCGATGGCGGCAATTTCCTGGTGCATGCGCTGCACGCGCCGCAAAATCCAGCGTTCGAGCCCCAGATACAGCAGCAATATCGCGCTGAAGGCCACCAGGAGCGCGGCGCCGAGGAAAAAACGGATGGCGTTGTAGCCTTCCTGGTAGAGCAGGCGCGGTAAGCCGATTTCCATACGCAATTCGGCTTCGCCGAGGGTGTTGCGGTACATCAATTCGACTTGTTGCAAACCGCTGGCGAGTAATTGGCGCGGGCTCAATTGGGCGCCGCCACTGGGGCTGGAAACCTCGCTCGGCAGGTACTGCCAGTCGACCGCGTGACCGCTTGGCGGCAGCAGGTGCAAGGTTCCCTGGCTGCGCTTCTGCAGTTGTTCGAGGCGATGGCTGTCGAGGATGTGCCCCGCGACTATCACCCCGACCGGCCTGGCGGTGCCCTGGCTATTGCTGATCGGGCTGCTCAGCAGCAAGGTGGGGATGCCTCGCACCACCACCAA
>CBIHQF010000165.1:0-7530 GCA_966211665.1 uncultured Pseudomonas sp.
GGCCAGCCGTTGGCTGTTACTTCGCTGCGCTGCGTTTCTCGCCTGTTTTTGCGGGGCCGCCATCGGTATTGTCTCGGCTGCCTCGGCTCGGGCTTCCTGCTTCGCTCTACCTCCTGCATCCATGCAGTCGTCGCCTACGTTTTTCAACGGTCTGCGGAGTAGTGCCTGACGGGCATTCGCCCGAAAGGATGCACTGCATTCGCCAAGCTGATAACGCCTTCGAGCGATACTCGGCATAGGCGTTATCGGCCTAAGCTGATGGCACTTTCAACCGTCGCGCATCGCGTAAGCGGTGCCGAGGAGACCGCCAGTGCCCAACAATAATAACGGCTATCCCTCCAGTACCCGCGCCTGGGTCACTGTCATCATCCTGATGGTGGCCTATGTGCTGTCCTTTATCGACCGGCAGATCCTCAATCTGCTGGTGGCGCCGATACGCCGCGATCTGATGATCAGCGACACCCAGATGAGCCTGCTGATGGGCCTGTCGTTCGCCTTGTTCTATACCGTGTGTGGCATTCCCCTGGGGCGCATGGCCGACACCCGCAGTCGCCGCGGGCTGATCGCCATCGGCATCCTGTTCTGGAGCGCGGCCACCGCCGCCTGCGGCATGGCCCGGCTGTACTGGCAATTCCTGCTCTGCCGGATCGGCGTCGGTGTCGGCGAAGCCGCCTTATCGCCGGCGGCCTACTCGTTGATCGCCGACAGCTTTCCCGCGGAACGCCGCGCCACCGCGATCAGCGTTTATTCGATGGGCGTTTACCTGGGCTCCGGTTTGGCGTTTCTGTTCGGCGGCCTGGTCATCAAGCTGGCCTCGGCTCAGGGCGATGTGTTGCTGCCGGTTTTCGGCGAAGTGCGGCCCTGGCAGTTGATCTTTCTCGCCCTCGGCGCCGCCGGGGTGCTCTTCACCCTGCTGATGCTGGCGGTCAAGGAGCCTGCACGGCGCGGTGTCGGCGCCGGTGTGGCGGTGCCTTTGGCGGATGTCGGGCGTTATATCCGTGCCAACAAACGCACCGTGCTCTGCCATAACTTCGGCTTCGCCGGCCTGGCGTTCGCCGGCTACGGCAGCGCCGCCTGGATTCCGACCTTCTTTATCCGCACCTACGGCTGGGACGCCGGCCAGGTCGGCATCGTCTACGGCATCATAGTGGCGGTGTTCGGTTGCCTGGGCATCGTCTTCGGCGGGCGCCTGGCCGACTGGATGGCCAAGCGCGGCAGCAGCGACGCCAATATGCGCGTCGGCCTCTATGCCGCCATCGGTGCGGCGCCCTTCGTGCTGCTCTTCCCGTTGATGGAAACCGCGCTTTGGGCGGCGATCCTCACCGCTCCGGCGGTGTTCTTCCTGAGCATGCCGTTTGGCGTGGCGCCCGCGGCGATCCAGGAAATCATGCCCAACTCGATGCGCGGCCAGGCCTCGGCGATCTACCTGTTCGTCATCACCTTGATCGGCCTGGGCATCGGTCCGACCGCCGTGGCGCTGGTAACCGACTATGTGTTCGCCGACGATCAGGCGCTGCGCTACTCATTGCTGATCGTCACCAGCCTCGCCGTGTTCAGCTCGATCGTGCTGTTGAGCATGAGCCTCAAACCCTATCGCGACAGTGTGGTGTGCCTGCAGCAATGGGCGGCCAGCCCGACTAGCCACAAAGTGGCCCCGGCGTTACCCGTGGGGCGGATACAATCCGGGGATGCCTGAGTGTCTAGCAGGCCGTTGAAAAACTACCTGCGTTGGCAGTACTGCGTTAAAAACGGCCTCAAAATGCTCATTTACAGCACGTAAACTCCGCTTTTTCGGCCGTTTTTGCCTTGTCTTGCCTGCCTCGCCTACGTTTTTCAACGGCCTGCTATATCGCGCAGGTAAACCCTGGTAGCCCGTATAAGCCCAGGCGCAATCCGGGAATAGGCCCCCGGATTGCGCTGGCGCTTATACGGGCTACGAGTATCAGGCGGCCGGTTCTTCGCTAAGCGCCTTGCTGCGCCAGCCCTTGCCGCCCGGCAGCAGCAGGTTGAGCAGGATGGCGATGATGCCGCACAGCGAAATGCCTTTCAGGCTGACATCGCCGGCGCCGATCACCATGCCGCCGATGCCGAACACCAAGGTCACCGCCACTATCACAAGATTGCGCGCCTCGGACAGGTCGACCTGATGGCGGATCAGGGTGTTCAGCCCGACTACGGCGATGGAGCCGAACAGCAAGCAGAGAATGCCGCCCATCACCGGCACCGGGATGCTCAGCAACACCGCGCCGAACTTGCCGATAAACGCCAGGACCATGGCGATCACCGCCGCCCAGACCATCACCTTGGGGTTGAAGTTCTTGGTCAGCATCACCGCGCCCGTGACTTCCGAATAGGTGGTGTTCGGTGGGCCGCCAAGCAGGCCGGCCGCCGAGGTGGCCAGGCCATCGCCGAGCAGGGTGCGGTGCAGGCCGGGCTGTTTCAGGTAGTTCTTGCCGGTTACGGTGCCGATCGCCAGCACGTCGCCGATATGTTCGATGGCCGGCGCGATGGCCACCGGCAGAATGAACAGGATCGCCCCCCAATGCAGTTCCGGCGCGACGAAGTTCGGCAGCGCCAGCCAGGACGCGGCGGCCACCGGGCTGAAGTCGACCACGCCGAACAGCCAGGCCAGTGTGTAGCCGACGGCGATGCCGCAGAGGATCGGGATCAGGCGGAAGATGCCGCGACCGATCACCGCGATCAGCAGGGTGGTGATCAGCGCCGGCAGGGAAATCATCAGGGCGATATCGTTTGGCACCAGTTGCGCGCTGCCGTCGCCGGCCTTGCCCATGGCCATATTCGCCGCCACGGGCGCCAGGCCCAGGCCGATCGCCATGATCACCGGGCCTATCACCACCGGCGGCAGCAGACGGTCGATAAAGCCGGTGCCTTTGAGCTTCACCGCCGCGGCCAGCAGCAGGTAGGCGAAGCCGGCGGCGACCAGGCCGCCGAGGGTGGCGGGCAAACCGAAGTCGCTTTTCGCCGCCAGGATGGGTGCGATAAAGGCGAAGGAGGAAGCGAGGAACACCGGCACCTGATTCTTCGTCACCAGATGAAAGATCAGGGTGCCGAGACCGGCGGTGAACAGCGCCACGTTCGGGTCCATCCCGGTGATCAGCGGCATCAGCACCAGGGCGCCGAAGGCCACGAACAACATCTGCGAGCCGGCCAGGGCCTGGCGCCAGGTTGCATCTTGCATGTGATCCTGCATGTTCAGGCGTCCTTTTGCTTGGTGCCGAAGATTTTGTCGCCGGCATCGCCGAGGCCGGGAATGATGTAGCCGTGTTCGTTGAGGCGTTGATCGATCGAGGCGGTGAAAATGGTGACATCCGGATGGGCATCGGCGACTGCCTTGATCCCTTCGGGGGCGGCGACCAGCACCATGGCGCGGATTTCCTTGCAGCCGGCGCGTTTCAGCAGATCGATGGTGGCGACCATGGAGCCGCCGGTGGCGAGCATCGGGTCGATGATCATCGCCAGGCGCTCGTCGATTTCCGGCACCAGTTTTTCCAGGTAGGTATGCGCTTGCAGGGTTTCTTCGTTGCGCGCCACGCCCACGGCGCTGACCTTGGCGCCAGGAATCAAACTGAGCACGCCATCGAGCATGCCGATACCGGCGCGCAGGATCGGCACCACGGTGATCTTCTTGCCGGAAATCTTCTCCACCTGCACCGGGCCTGACCAGCCTTGGATCTCATAGTTTTCCAGGGGCAGATCCTTGGTCGCTTCGTAGGTCAGCAGCGCACCGACTTCCTGGGCCAGCTCGCGGAAATTCTTCGTGCTGATATCGGCGCGGCGCATCAGGCCGAGTTTGTGGCGGATCAGCGGATGGCGGATCTCGTGGATGGGCATGGCTGAGGTCTCCAGCAGGGCGGTGCGAAGGGTGGCTTAGAAAAGTTGGCTTAGATTAAAGCATTGGCCATGCGCTTATCTGCGCCGGCAGCGGGTAAATTGGTCAATTTACGGCTAAATTTCGCCTATCGCCGGTAAGTGACGTGCAAGGCTTGCCCTGTTCGGTGCGGATGGGTACCTTTGCCGGCTTTTATTTTGACGTATCGATCAGGTTTTCTGGTTGGTGCGGCGTCATCCAATCAAGAGGAAACAGCATGCCCGCCGATCTCGCGCATATCCGCCAAGTCATGGCCGAAGCCGATTGCCTGTACAACGAGGCCGAAGTGGAAGCGGCCATCGAGCGCATGGCCACGACCATCAACAGCCAGTTGGCCGAGCGCAACCCCGTGGTGTTCTGCGTGATGAATGGCGGTCTGATCTTCACCGGCAAACTGCTGCCCAAGCTCGACTTCCCGTTGGAGCTGTCCTACCTGCACGCCACCCGTTACCGCAACGAAACCAGCGGCGGCGAGCTGTTCTGGAAGGCCAAGCCGGAAATCTCCTTTATCGACCGCGACGTGCTGATCATCGACGACATCCTCGATGAAGGTCACACCCTGGGCGCGATCATCGATTTCTGCCACCACGCCGGCGCCCGTGCGGTGCATACCGCCGTGCTGATCGACAAGGACCACCAGCGCAAGGCGCGCCCGGACCTGAAAGCCGATTTCGTCGGCCTGCCGTGCATCGACCGCTATATCTTCGGCTATGGCATGGACTACAAGGGCTATTGGCGCAACGCGCCGGGGATTTACGCGGTCAAGGGCTTGTAGTCGATGAGTGCACCACGCTTTCTCGATCAACGCCTGTTCGGCGAACTGGCCGCTCAAGCCGTGGCCAGCCCGCGGCAGCGCCAGCACCATAACTTCCACCAGATGGACGAGCCCTGCCATCGCATGGCCGTGGGTTTGCAGCCGGATACCTATATCCCGCCGCATCGCCACCTTTCGGCCGACAAGGCCGAAGCCCTGCTGGTGCTCAAGGGGCGTCTGGGTTTACTGATTTTCAACGAGGCGGGCGAGGTGCTGGATAAGCGCGTGCTGCAAGCCGGCGGCGATTGCCTCGGCGTCGACCTGCCGCCGGGGGTGTTCCATGCGCTCGTGGTGCTGGAAGCCGATAGCATCCTCTTCGAATGCAAAGCCGGCCCCTACAAGCCCGTGGGCGAGGGTGAGTTGGCCAGTTGGGCGCCACGCGAAGGCGAACCCGGTGTCGCCGAATACCAGGCCTGGATGCGCGCGCAGTTCAGGTTGTAGGGTGGATGACGCTTTACCCATCCACCAACCGCGATGGTGGATGAAAAAAGCGCCAGCTATGCGCCCCGATCCGCCCTACCTACCTAGCTGGGCGAGGGATTGCGCGCTTCCCCATCGTCCTTCGGCGTTAGCCAGCGCAGGGCTTTTTCCCTGGCCTGGACCAGGTCGCGCACATAGGCCAATTGTCCTTCGATCCTTTGTATGCCTGCGCGGCGCAGCTGCAGGCGTACCTGGGGCGTGGGGCCGCTGAGCACCAGGCCGACGTTCTGCTCGCGGTAGTCGCGCAACACATTGTTCAGTGCCGCCAGGGCGGTCATATCCAATAACGGTACGGCGCTGATGTCGACGATCACCACCTTGACTCCCGGAGTGAAGCGGCGCAGCACGCTCAGGGCTTTTTCCGCGGCGCCGAAGAACAGCGGGCCGCGGATGGCGTAGACCAGCACATGCTCCGGCAAGTCGTTCAGCGCCTGGTGGAAATGCCGGGGCAGGCTTTCGGTGTCGGTCAGATCGCTCATGCGTTTGATGAACAGACCGGCGGCCAGCAGCAGGCCGACACCGACCGCCAGCACCATGTCGAACAGCACTGTGAGGATCAGGCAGGTGAGCAGCACCAGCACGTCGTTGCGCGGGGCGATGCGCAGGGTGTGGCGCACGTGCCGCGCTTCGCTCATGTTCCACGCCACCATCAACAGCAGAGCGGCCAGCGCGGCCATCGGCAAGTAGCTGAACAGCGGCGCGAGAAACACGATGGCGATCAGCACCACGGCCGAGTGGATCACCGCGGCCAATGGCGAAAAAGCCCCGGCGCGCACGTTGGCCGCGCTGCGGGCGATGGCGGCGGTGGCGGTGATGCCGCCGAACAGCGGTGCTACCAGATTGCCGATGCCCTGGCCGATCAGTTCGCCATTGGGGTCGTGTTTGCTGCCGGTCATGCCGTCGGCGACCACCGCGCAGAGCAGCGATTCGATCGCCCCGAGCATGGCGATGGCAAACGCCGGGGCGAGCAGTTGGCGAATCAGCTCGAAGCTCATCTGCAAGGGTTGGCCGTCCGCGCCGGGCAATTGCCAGGGCCAGGCGAAACTCGGCAGAAACGGTGGAATGCCGGCGTGTTCGACGCCATCGAGGCTATAGCTGAAGCGCTCGCCGAGAGTCGCCACCGGCAGGCCGAAGGATTCCAGCAACAGCCCCAGCAGTGCGCCGAGGGTCAGCGCTACCAGATGCCCCGGCACCTTGGGCACCCAGCGCGGCCAGATCAGCAATACCGCCAGGCACACCAGCGCCACCAGGCTGTCGCCCATCTGCAGGCTGGGCAGGGCATGCACCAATGCATTGAGCTGCTCGATATAGTTGTTCGGCTGGGAGGCCAGGCTCAGGCCGAGCAAATCCTTGATCTGCAGGGTGGCGATAACGATGCCGATGCCGGCGGTGAAGCCCAAGGTCACCGGGTAGGGGATGAATTCGATCAACCGGCCGGCGCGCAGCAGGCCGAGAGCGATCAGGATCATTCCGGCCATCAGCGTGCACAACAGCAAACCGCCTAGGCCGAACTGCTGGGTGATCGGCAGCAGAATCACCACGAAGGCCGCAGTGGGGCCGGAGACATTGAAGCGCGAACCGCCGAACAAGGCGATCAGCGCGCCCGCCACCAGCACCGTATAGAGGCCGTGTTGCGGCGCCACACCGACCGCGATCGCCAGCGCCATGGCCAGTGGAATGGCGATGATGCCGACCGTCAGGCCGGCGCTCAGGTCGCCGCGCAGGTGCTTCCAGGAGTAACCGCCACGCAGGCTTTGACGCAAGGCGGCGAACAGCGCGGGTTGGGCTGGCAACATGATGGTGTCCACGGTGGTTGATCGCAGTATAGGTGTTACGGCCCTGGTCCAGGGGCGACCTAAGTCGCCTGTTATCGCCCTGTTGGCCATGTTACACAAGGCGGTTCGCTCGCGTGCGTTGAGCCTTGGGCCCGGGCAGGGGTAAACTGCCGCCCCCCGAGGCCCGGTAGCTGGAGTTGAGCATGCGTAAAGACAAGAAGCAGGTAATTGGCGAAGAGATCACGGACGAGTCGATCAAGCTGTTTCTGGCGGTGGAACCGGCCGACGCCACGCCGCCGTCGCTGCACAAACTGATCAAGGCCTATCGCGGTCTACGGATCGACGACTTCGAGCGCTTCGTCGGCTTCTTCGTCGAAGCGGGGTACGACCTCACCGCGACCGACGCGCAGGGCAAGGATTTCATCGCCTTGATTCAAGATCAGCGCTTCGCCGAGCCCTATATCGAAGTGGTCAAAGCCGCCCGCGGTTGATGTCGTCGCCTGGGCTGGGCTCACCAGTTTGTAGGTCGGGTTAGCGGCGACTATCGCGATTCAGACAGCGACATAGCCCTC
>CBIHQF010000166.1:0-7530 GCA_966211665.1 uncultured Pseudomonas sp.
CTCGCAAAAGCTGGTGTCCTGGTGCGATTGCTGGTTCTTGCCGTTCTCCCAGGTATGCGAGGTGGCCACCAGCGGCCAGCCCAACCAACCGGCGGGGCGCCCGACCTCCTTCTGTTGTCGGGCGAAAATCAGGGTTTGCCGAACCGCGCCGAGCATCTTCACGCAGAACGCCTCGTAGCTCGCCACCAGGTTCAAGCCGGCCTGGTTGGCCAGGCATGCGGATACCACCGCTTCTTTGTTGAGCGCGGTGATAATCGAGCCATGCAAGGATTCCGATGTGCCCTCCGGCTCGCAGACCCGGTGTTTCAATGCCTGGAGTACACCGCCCAGGCGGTTGCTGGCCAATTCATCGGGGTTGCCGACCCGCGGCCGCAAGTGCGGATTGGCTTGCACCAGGTCGACGAAAAAGCGGTCCAGCGCCGCCATCGGCGAGCAGGTATCGGTGCGGTAATGCAGCTCCGGCATCTGCGTCAACTGCGGCTGGCGCGTCGCCAATGGATGGTCGCGCTCCGTTGCACGCGAGCCGCGCGCGGCGAACAGCGCGCAGGCCTCGGCCAATGCCTCGGGGGCAACCCACAGGGCGGCGGCGTGCTGATTGAATAGGTCGCGGGCATGGGCATCCTGCTGGGGATTAGCGGGCAACGGCAGGTTGTGCGCGGCGTTGCTGCCGGCGCCATAAAAACCATAGCCCTTGACGGTTTCGGCGAGGCCATAAGGCATCGGCAAAGGGTAATGCAAAACGCCGTTGTGCAATTCGCTCACGCGGTGCTCGAGGCGCTGCTCCATTTCCCATAGCGCACAGACGAACGCCGCCGGGTCGCGGCCATCGAAACTGAGCGGATCGAAGCCGCAGAGGCGCAAGTGCTGGCGGAAACCTTCGAGACCTTCGAGCGTGCCCAGCTCGGTGCGCTGCTCGATCCGCCGGCCATTGGCGATCATCACCGGTAAGGCCATACCGCAATCTTCGGCGCGCCACCAGCGCGGCATCCAGTCGCTGCCGCGCTGCTCCTCGGCCGCGCCATCGGAAAGAAAGGCCACCAGCTTCTCGCCGGGCAACGGCAGATGGCTGTATTGCAGCTCGGCGAATCCCAGGTAACCGCCTTCGGCGATACCGCCGGCGGTATGCGGATTGACATGGCTACCCAAGGGCACTCCCGGCGTACCGTCGGCGGCCTGGGCATAGCTGTAGAAATCCGCCACCAAACGGCTCATCCCCTGTTCGTCGCAGCTGTAGCGCGCGGCTTGTTCGGGGTGCTGATTGGCCGTGAGCAGGTTCAGCGCCTCGATCGCCGCCACGCAGTGCCCCTGGCCCATCAGCCAGGCGCGGGTTTCCCCGGTCAGGGCATTCAAGGCGAGGTAACCGGCATAGGCCGGCACCATGTTCAGCGCGCCGCCGGTATGGCCCTCGGGCTTGGCTTTGAAATCCTCCGCATCCAGCCTGCTGCCGTCGAGGCGCACGCGCCGGGCATAGGTCATATGCGCGACCAGCCAAAGCCCGGCGGCACTGAGCCGATCCAAGGCGCCGAACAAGCGGTAAACGCTGGCCAGGTCGGGTTGCAGCCCGGCTTGCACCAATTGATGGGCCAAGCGGTACACCGCCGCGCAGGTCTGCGGACTATGCTGCAAAGGACCATGACCACGCTGCCAGTCGGCGAAGCTGGGTTCGACACGGGCGTGTTCGGCCAAGTGCTCGGCATTGGGCAATATCTGGGTCATGGGCAGGCTCCTTAAGAATGACCTAAGTCTAGGGCGGGCCGCGCAGCGGTCACGCTGACCTGCATCAAGGTCTATGACCCAAAAAACCGGCAATCTGCAAAAAATCTTGCCTATCTAAAAGGATTTCCCCCATGGCCTTACTCAGCTTTCTTGGCGCCATTCAACAAGTGACGGGCTCTTGTTACCTGATCGAAAGCCGCGACGGCGCCAAGGTGCTGCTCGACTGCGGCATGCGTCAGGGCCGCCGTGAGGAGGAGGAAGGCAACCGCGGCGCCTTTGCCTTCGACCCTCTGAGCCTGGACGCCGTGGTGATCTCCCATGCCCATATCGACCACACCGGTCTTCTGCCCAAGCTGGTCAGCGCCGGCTATCGCGGGCCAATATTCGCCACCGAAGCCAGCTGCGAGCTGATGGAATTGATGTTGCTCGACGCCGCCTTCATTCAGGAAAAGGACGCCGAATGGGAAAACAAATGGCGCGCACGCCTCGGCAAGCCGCCTATCGCGCCTCTGTATACCGTTGCCGATACCGAACAGACGCTCAAACAGCGCCGGCCCGTGGCCTATACCGCGGTACAAGAGGTCGCCACCGGGGTGCAGGTGACCTTCCACGATGCCGGGCATATTCTCGGTTCGGCGATCGTCGAGCTGGAAATTCAGGACCACCACCTGACCAGGCGCATGGTGTTCTCCGGCGACCTGGGCAATACCTGCTCGCCGCTGATGCATAACCCCAGCAACCTGAGCCGTGCGGATGTGGTACTGCTCGAATCCACCTATGGAGACCGCGATCACCGCTGCAGCGAGGAAACCCTCGACGAATTGGCGGACATCCTGCAACAAGCCCACCGCGATGGCGGCAACGTGTTGATCCCCGCCTTCGCTGTCGGCCGCACCCAGGACCTGATTTTCTACCTCGGACGCTTCTATCAGGAAGGTCGTCTGCCCCAGCAAGCGGTGTTTCTCGACAGCCCCATGGCGATCCGCGCCAACGCCATCTATTCGCGCTTCCAGCACCAGTTCAACTCGGAGGACCGGGCCTTGCTGGAGACCAAGAAGGTCAAACGCATCGAAGATTGGTTGCCCATCCTGCGCTGCACGCCCACCCCGGAGGAGTCAATGGCGATCAACCGGATCAAGAGCGGCGCGATCATCATCGCCGGCAGCGGCATGTGCACCGGCGGGCGTATTGCCCATCACTTCAAACACAACCTCTGGCGTAGCGAATGCCATGTGGTGTTTCCCGGCTTCCAGGCCAGGGGTACGCCGGGCCGGGCCATTGTCGATGGCACCGAAACGGTGAAGATGCTGCACCAACGGATAGCGGTAAAAGCCAGGATTCACACGCTCGGCGGCTTTTCCGCCCATGCCGGGCAGTCGCAATTGCTCGATTGGGCCAGCCATTTCGAGCATCGCCCGGAGCTGTACCTGGTGCATGGCGAGCTGGAAAAAATGCAGGCCCTGCAGCAGGCGTTGCGCGAGCGCCTGAACTGGATCGCCAACATTCCAGAACCCGGCGAGCAAATCGCCCTCTAAACGGAGGCTCGTCGAAGCCAAGGCGGCGATATATAACCACGGACTCGATCCGGCCGAACGACTATTTCCAACGCTACGCAAGAGCCCAGCCATACTTCATAGCAAGGCTGGGCTCGCTATTGCGCATGCCCGGCCGGCATCGAAGGAGACGTTGTATGCCCTATGAAGCGGACGATTATCTATCTCGGCACGTACAAACCAGCGGTATCGATCTGGGCAGCAAGATAGCCGAACTGGTCGTTTTGGTCGCCCCGCCGGACAGCCCCAATACGCCGCTCTACCGCGACATGCTGACTACCGTGGCACGTATGGCCCAGGCCGACCGCAATCGCTGGGACGCCAAGATCATGCTGCAGACCTTGCGTGAGATGGAGCACGCCTTCAGCACCCTGGAGCAATTCAAACGCCGACGCAAAGTCACCGTATTCGGTTCGGCACGCACGCCCAGAGACCATCCCTCCTATAGCCTGGCCCGCGAACTGGGCGAGGTCCTGGCACGGCTCGACCTTATGGTGATCACCGGCGCCGGCGGCGGCATCATGGCGGCGGCCCATGAAGGCGCAGGGCGGGACAACAGCCTGGGTTTCAACATCACCCTGCCCTTCGAGCAAAAGGCCAATCCCATCGTCGGCGGCACCGACAATCTGCTGTCCTTCCATTTTTTCTTTCTGCGCAAGCTGTTCTTCGTCAAGGAAGCCGATGCCCTGGTTTTCTGCCCGGGCGGCTTCGGCACCCTGGATGAGGCATTGGAAGTCCTGACCCTGATCCAAACCGGCAAAAGCCCACTGGTGCCGATCATTTTGCTCGACGAACCCGACAGCACTTATTGGCAGGAAGCGCTGCGTTTTATCCGCGAACAACTCCAGGGCCGACACTACATTCTGCCCAGCGATATGCAACTGATGCGCCTGGTGCACAAAGCCGAAGAGGCAGGCGAGGAAATCGCCCGCTTCTACCGTAACTTTCACTCCACGCGCTGGCTCAACGGCAACCTGCTGATCCGTATGACCCATCCTCTGCATGATGGCGCCTTGCAGACCCTCGACAAAGAGTTCGCCGATTTGTGCCTGAGCGGCAGCTACCAGCAACAACCCTGCTGCGAAGCGGAAAACGACGAACCGGAATTTCGCGATATGACGCGCCTGGCCTTCCACTTCAATGCCCGCGATCACGGCCGCCTGCGTGAATTGGTGGATTTCATTAATTTGCCGCAGAACTGGGCTAGTAATCGCTAACGGCGGGCTTGGATACAAATCTCAGCTGTTTATCATCGCGGCCAAGGCCGCTCCTACGAGGGGGTGCTCTATAACCCATTCACTATCGGATCATCGTTTCGCCGCATAACGCCCCCCCCCCGGACTGCATCCGAGACAAGACCGTGCAGCAGCTCTGTAGGAGGCGCGCCCCGCGGCGAATGCAGCCCGCAGGGCTGCCCGGCTATTCCCGCCGAAAGCCAAAGCATCGCCGCGAGGCGGGTCTCCCACAAGTGCGCAGGCCATTCGGGCTTGCGTAGGAGCATGAGATCCACGTAGCGGCATGCGCTCAGATGGCACGACTACGGCCGCGCCTGTTTTTGCCTAGCTTCGGTTGCCTCGCCTATGTTTTTCAACGGTCTGTTAGCGCAATCCGGGGGGCGATGACGCAAGAGCCGGATTTTCTCCGGCTACCTAACGGCGCATCTGCTGTAGAAGCAGCCTCGGTAGAAGATTCCCCGTCGTCCAGACGCCGCGCTGTCGCGCAGCAAACTGGGTGGGGTCTAACGTGTCTGTGGGCTTGTGGATACCTGTACGCTCCGCTTTAGCTGCGAGAATGTGCCAGTCCAGTCGCGGCTAACGCGGAGCGCCGCCCGGCCCATCCCACAAAAAGCCCCATATCAAGGCACGTCATAAACGATAAAATCGATAACAGACTGATTGTTTGATGAGAGCCAGCTTACTGACGATGCAAACCCGGAGGAATACTTGCCAGCAGCCCATAAAAAGAAAGCCCACCGCTTGCGCTGTGGACTCAAAGGGGAAATCAGTCTATATCCATGCCGCGTAGCAAACGCCCGATCAGGTCCGCAGGGAAACCGCGATAGCTGAGAAAGCGCCCTTGCTGCGCCCGCTCTCGGGCATCGCTCGGCAACTGCCCGGCATACTTGCGGCGCCACGTCGCTTCCAGCTGTTCCCACCAGTCAATCCCACTCTCGCGTATCGCCTGTTCGATATCCGCACGGGGCAGACCGCGTTGCGTCAACTCTTCGCGGATACGCAGTGGGCCATAACCGGCGCGCGCGCGGTAACTGACAAAACTCTCTAAATAACGCGACTCGGACAGCAAGCCCTCTTGCGCCAAACACTCGAGGGTCGTTTCGATCAAATCGTCGGTGGCACCGCGTTTGCGCAACTTGCGGGCCAGCTCGACCCGGCCATGCTCGCGCCGCGCCAACAGATCCATGGCCGCCCGCCGCACCGCGACGGGGTTATCCAGAACAAGGGACATGGGCGCGGAGATCAGGCGTCGGCGTCAGCCAGATCGTCGGCAGTCGAATTGGCCTTGACCGTCGGGCTGACCACCAGCAATTTCTCGCGAATCAAACCTTCGATGGTGCGTGCGACTTCGGGGTTGTCTTCCAGGTACTTGGCCGAATTGGCCTTACCCTGACCGATCTTATTGCCCTGATAGCTGTACCAGGCCCCGGATTTTTCCAGCAGCCCCAGTTGCACGCCGAGGTCGATGATCTCGCCATTGCGGTAGATGCCCTTGCCGTAGAGGATTTGGAACTCGGCCTGACGGAATGGCGGCGCCACCTTGTTCTTGACGACCTTGACCCGGGTTTCGCTGCCGACCACTTCGTCGCCTTCCTTCACCGCGCCGGTGCGGCGAATGTCCAGGCGAACCGAGGCGTAGAACTTCAGAGCGTTACCACCGGTGGTGGTTTCCGGGCTGCCGAACATCACGCCGATCTTCATGCGGATCTGGTTGATGAAAATCACCAGACAGTTGGCGTTCTTGATATTGCCGGTGATCTTACGCAGCGCCTGGGACATCAAGCGCGCTTGCAGGCCCACGTGCATGTCGCCCATCTCGCCTTCGATTTCCGCCTTCGGCACCAAGGCCGCCACGGAGTCGACGACTATCACGTCGATGGCGTTGGAGCGCACCAGCATGTCGGTGATTTCCAGGGCCTGCTCGCCGGTATCCGGCTGCGACACCAGCAGGTCGTCGACATTCACGCCCAGTTTGCCGGCGTACTCTGGATCGAGTGCATGCTCGGCGTCGACGAACGCGCAGGTCGCGCCGAGCTTCTGCGCTTCGGCGATGACCGACAGGGTCAGAGTGGTTTTACCGGAGGACTCCGGTCCGTAGATCTCGACGATCCGGCCTTTCGGCAAGCCGCCGATGCCCAGTGCGATGTCCAGACCGAGGGAGCCGGTGGAGATGGCTGGAATCGCCTGACGGTCGTGATCGCCCATGCGCATGACCGCGCCCTTGCCGAACTGCTTCTCGATCTGGCCCAAGGCTGCCGCCAAGGCGCGCTTCTTATTCTCGTCCATTTAAGTCCTCACGTAATAGAGAAGGGCCTGCTAGCGGCCACCAACAACTGTATATGTAGCCAGTATTATTCCACAGGGCAAGTCGCCCGCCTACCCCGCATTTGGATTTTCTTGCCCGATCAGGCGCAACAGCCCCGCCAGTGCGGCTTCGACCGTTTGTCGGCGAACCGCTGCCCGGTCTCCCGGGAAGAGGCGGCGCTCACTGAACAACTGCTCGCCATCGCCCCAGGCCAACCAGACGGTGCCCACCGGCTTCTCCGCCGACCCACCGTCCGGTCCCGCCACGCCGCTGACCGCTACCGCATAGCGCGCCCCGCTCTGCGCCTGGGCGCCGCGCACCATGGCTTCGACCACCTCGCGGCTGACCGCACCAACTTGGCCGAACAGTTGCACCGGCACCGCCAATTGCTTGGTCTTCTGCGCATTGGAATAGGTGACATAACCGGCCTCGAACCAGGCCGAGCTGCCGGGAATCCGGGTAATCGCCTCGGCAATCCCGCCGCCGGTGCAGGATTCCGCGGTGCTCACCTGCGCCTTGGCGCTGAGCAATTGACGCCCCAACTCGGCCGCCAAACGGGTCAGGTCCTGTTCATTGACGATCATCTGCACTCCGGGGTTAAAGCCTGCCAGGGGGATACCGTACACTAGGCGCTTTTGCGATTCAGCCGGACAGTTAAAACGATGAGCCAAAGCGACCTCAGTTCTCACACGCCGATTGTGTAATAAGATCTAGTCGAAAC
>CBIHQF010000167.1:0-7524 GCA_966211665.1 uncultured Pseudomonas sp.
ACTGAGCCCCTCCTGGCTTCACCAGCTCGGTGTTGCTGGCGATGGCTTTGCAGACGTTCTTTCCAGGCGTTCTGGCGCGCCAGGGGCTCGTCCAGCCAGTACAGCCCCAGCGCGTGCAACAAGCCGTCCAGACCATTGAGGGTCGCGGGCAGTTGCAGCAGCTGCCCTTGCTGAATAGTGCCTTGTAGTTGTTCGAACAAGGCATAGAGGCTGGAGTAGGCCGGGCCGTAACCTTCTTGCAGGCCCAGGGTCAGCGCCTGCTTGAGCTGGGGATAGTGTTGCGGATCGCCGGAGGCGATCATCGCCAGACAATAGAACGCATTGAGTACCGGCGGCAGATTGATCTTGCGCTTCTTGGTCTGCTTGCGCAGCAGTGCTATCCAGCTCTGCAGAACTTCCAGGGCTGGCTGGGTCTGCCCGCGCAGCATCAGCTCGATGACCTCGCGCAAAACGCTCAAGCCCTGCTGACCGAGCCGTTCGAGGGAGGGCCAATCGCCTCGCCAGACGGACTGCAACAGCACGTGCACATCCAGATCGCTGTCCGGCGCTTGTTCCCCGACCTGCTCCAGGGCCAGCTGATAGGCCCGGCTGGCCGGCATCAGGTGTTGGTTGCACAGGTCCAGGTAGTCCTCTAGCAGTTGCAGGCGAATCGCCGTGGCGAGCAGCCCGAACAGCTGTTGCCCCGACGCATCTTCCAGCATCAGGGTGAGCGGGTGCAGGCCATGCAGGGCCGTGAGGGGAAAGCTTCTAGCGAAATAATCCAGCGACTGCTGCAGCGGTTCGGCCTGGCCGCTCAACAGATTGATCCAGAGTTCTTGTAGTACCCGCGGTTTTGAAGGCATCTGCCACGGGCCGAGTGGCGGCAGGCTGGCCTGCAGGGTATACAACCAGGCCGCAGCATCGCGGGCACCGAGCAGGTGCAACATAACGGCAGTACGTTGCTGCGCCGCTACGCAGAAATACTGTCCTTCGCGCTGTTGCTCGACGACGACCCAGCCCAGCTTTTGCAAGGTATCCAGCAGCTCGGAGAGGAGGCTGTTGTCGAGCTGTTTGCCATTGGCGGCGTGGCTGCCCATGTCCTTCAGCAGTTTCAGCAGCGCGGTCTTGCCCTTGCCGGGAAACGCAGTCACCAGTGCGTAGAGTACCGCCCGGCAGCTGTCGGGTAGGGCGTCGAGGCTTAGGCGGACGGCGTTCATGAAATTCCTTGTCGGTGGGAGGGCTGTGCGCGGATTTTATCCGGGACGGGCGGGCGCTGTACAAGCGGAAATCCCCGACGGCCCGAAGGGTGGTCACCAGGGATGGCAGGCCATAAAAAATGCCGTTCGCTTCGTCAAGCGAACGGCATTGCGCTTTGGTCAGGCTTTACGTTTGTGGATAGGTTACGGCACCAGTTTTTCCAGCAGCGCCTTGTCGCGTACCGCGCCCTTGTCGGCGCTGGTGGCGAGCAGGGCGTAAGCCTTGAGCGCGGTGGTGACCTTGCGCGCACGGGGGGCGACGGGCTTCCAGCCTTGCTTGTCCTGCTCGATGCGGCGGTGCGCCAGTTCTTCGTCGGAGACCAGCAGGTTGATGCTGCGCTGGTGGATGTCGATGAGGATCTTGTCGCCTTCGCGCACCAGGCCGATGGCGCCGCCCGCGGCGGC
The DNA here is from genome assembly GCA_966211665.1 of uncultured Pseudomonas sp. GTDB lineage: Bacteria > Pseudomonadota > Gammaproteobacteria > Pseudomonadales > Pseudomonadaceae > Aquipseudomonas. Next base: position 1,641 of record CBIHQF010000167.1, read on the forward strand.
TTCCGGCGAGGCGTGGCCGATCGACAGGCCCGAGGTGCCGCCGGAGAAGCGACCGTCGGTGAGCAGGGCGCAGGCCTTGCCCAGTCCCTTGGACTTCAGGTAGCTGGTCGGGTAGAGCATTTCCTGCATGCCGGGGCCGCCTTTCGGGCCTTCGTAGCGGATGATCACGATGTCGCCGGCTTTGACCTCGTCGTTGAGGATGCCGCGTACCGCGCTGTCCTGGCTTTCGAAGATCTTCGCGCTGCCTTCGAACACCAGGATAGACTCGTCGACCCCGGCGGTCTTCACCACGCAGCCATCCAGGGCGATATTGCCGTAGAGCACGGCCAGCCCGCCTTCCTGCGAGTAGGCGTGCTCCACCGAGCGGATGCAGCCTTCGGCGCGGTCGTCGTCCAGGCTCGGCCAGCGGGTGCTCTGGCTGAACGCGGTCTGGGTCGGGATGCCGGCCGGGCCGGCCTTGAAGAAGTGGTGGACGGCTTCGTCCTGGGTCTGGGTGATGTCCCACTGGGCGATGGCATCGGCCATGCTCGGGCTGTGCACGGTGGACACGTCGGTGTGCAGCAGGCCGCCGCGGGCCAGTTCGCCGAGGATCGAGAAGATGCCGCCGGCGCGGTGCACGTCTTCCATATGGTACTTCTGGATGTTCGGCGCCACTTTGCACAGCTGCGGCACCTTGCGCGACAGGCGATCGATGTCGCGCAGGTCGAACTCGATTTCGGCTTCCTGGGCGGCTGCCAGCAGATGCAGGATGGTATTGGTCGAGCCGCCCATGGCGATGTCCAGGCTCATGGCGTTCTCGAACGCCTTGAAGTTGGCGACGTTGCGCGGCAGCACGCTGTCGTCGCCCTCGCCGTAGTAGCGCTGGCACAGCTCGACGGCTAGGCGCCCGGCGCGCAGGAACAACTGCTCGCGGTCGGCGTGGGTGGCCAGGGTCGAGCCGTTGCCCGGCAGGGCGAGCCCCAAGGCTTCCATCAGGCAGTTCATCGAGTTGGCGGTGAACATGCCGGAGCAGCTGCCGCAGGTCGGGCAGGCGCTACGCTCGTATTCGGCGACCTTCTCGTCGCTGGCCGAATCGTCGGCGGCGACCACCATGGCGTCGACCAGGTCGAGGCCGTGGCTGGCCAGTTTGGTCTTGCCGGCTTCCATCGGCCCGCCGGAAACGAACACCACCGGGATGTTCAGGCGCAGGGCGGCCATCAGCATGCCGGGGGTGATCTTGTCGCAGTTGGAGATGCAGACGATGGCGTCGGCGCAGTGGGCGTTGACCATGTATTCGACCGAGTCGGCGATGATCTCTCGCGAGGGCAGCGAATAGAGCATGCCGTCATGACCCATGGCGATGCCGTCGTCGACGGCGATGGTGTTGAATTCCTTGGCCACGCCGCCGGCCTTTTCGATTTCGCGGGCGACCAGTTGGCCCATGTCCTTCAGGTGCACGTGGCCGGGCACGAACTGGGTGAAGGAGTTGGCGACGGCGATGATCGGCTTCTTGAAGTCCTCGTCTTTCATCCCGGTGGCACGCCACAGGGCGCGGGCGGCGGCCTTGTTGCGGCCGTGGGTGGAGGTTTTCGATCGGTAATAGGTCATGGCGGTCAATCCTGCAAAGGCTTATCAGGTCACGGTCGCACAGGTATTCCCGGCGTCGGGCTGTTGCGTATGTTGAGCCGGGTTCGGGCCCATGGCAAACGGAAGTGACCATTTGCAGGGCGGCGGCGGTGCACGGCGCGGGATTGGCGCAGGCCCGTCCGGGCTCGAAATCCGCCGATTGGGCAGGAGGCCTGGGATTCTAATCCCAGGCGGTAGGGCGATGAAAGCGCGGAGCGCTTAGTTAAGGCTATGTACCCGCGTTGTGTTGCCCGGAGCCTAAGCTCTTCGTAGGAGCTAGCTTGCTAGCGATCCAGCTCACAGCGAAAAGCATCGTCGGAGTGCCGAACCACAACAAGCTGGCTCCTACAGGCGCTGTGCTTTGGCCTGTTAGTCATTGCAACAACCAATTGGGGCATAGCCTTAGTTAAAGTCCCCCGCGCTTAGTTAAAGCGCAGGGCGCTTATTCGATCAGTTCGACGCCACGCAAACGCTCGGCGCGGCGGCGTAGCAGCTCGATGGTCACCAGCAGAGCGATCGACACCAGGATCAGCAGAGTGGCGATGGCCAGGATGCTCGGGTTGATCTGCTCGCGCAGGCCCGAGAACATCTGTCGGGGAATGGTGCGCTGCTGGGGGCCGGCCATGAACAGGATCACCACCACCTCGTCGAACGAGGTGATGAAGGCGAACAGCGCGCCGGAAATCACCCCGGGACGGATCAGCGGCATGATGATGTCGAAGAACACCCGTAGCGGTGTGGCGCCGAGGTTCAACGCGGCGCGCGCCAGGCTGTAGTCGAAGCCGGTCAGGGTCGCGGTCACTGTGATGATCACGAAGGGCGTGCCGAGTGCGGCGTGGGCGATGATCACGCCGAGGTAATTGCCCGCCAGGCCGAGATCGGAATAGAAGAAGAACATCCCGGCGGCGGTAATGATCAGCGGCACAATCATCGGCGACAGCAGCAACGCGGTGATCAGCCGACGGTACGGCATGTCGTCGCGGGCCAGGCCGACGGCGGCGCAGGTGCCGAGCACGGTGGCGAGGATGGTGGCGAAGAAACCGATCAGAAAGCTGTTCTGAATCGCCAGAATCCATTTCGGATCGCTGAAGATTTCCCGGTACCAACGCAGCGAGTAAGCCTCCGGCTGCAGGGTGAGCATGCCTTCGGTAAAGCTGAAGAACGGCTCGACGTTGAACGACAAGGGGATGATCACCAGGATCGGCATGATCAGGAACAGCAGCACCAACCAGGAGCTGGTTTTCAGCAACCAGGCGCCGAAGTGGTGCCAGAAACCGTAATAAGCCGGAATTTTGCTCATGGTTAACCCAGTTTGATATTGCTGGCGCCGACGAAGCGGTCGTACAGCCAGTACAGCAGCAGAATCAGGCCGAGCAGCAGCGAGCCCAGCGCGGCGGCCAGCTCCCAGTTGTTCGAGCGCTGCATGTGGAAAGCGATGATGTTACTGATCATCTGCCCGTCGGTGCCGCCGACCAGGGCCGGGGTGATGTAGTAACCCACGGAGATGATGAACACCAGCAGTGCGCCGGCGCTAAGGCCCGGCAGGGTCATCGGGAAGTAGATCCGCGCGAAGGCCGGAATCGGTCGGGCGCCCAGGGACATGGCGGCGCGCAGATAACTCGGGTCGATGCCGCGCATCACGCTGTACAGCGGCAGGATCATGAACGGCAGCAGGATATGGGTCATGGCGATGACGGTGGCGAACGAGGTGTAGAGGATCTCGAACGGTTGCTCGATGACGCCGACGCCGAGCAGGAAGGAGTTGATCACGCCATTGGTTTGCAGCAGTGCGATCCAGGCGGTGGTGCGCACCAGCAGCGAGGTCCAGAACGGCAGCAGCACCAGCACCAGCAGCAGGTTGGCGCGGTTGTTCGGCAGGCCGGCCAGGTAATAGGCGAGCGGGTAGCCGAGCAGGGCGCAGAACAGGGTGATGACCAGCGCCATGGTCAGGGTCTTGCTGTACAGCTGCAGGTAGATTTGCGTGTCTTCGCGTACCTGAATGCCTTGCTCGGCGTTCAGCTCCAGATCCAGGGCGGTCAAATAGTAATCGTAGGTGTAGCGTTGCCCCGCGCGCTGGATGGCCGTCCAGACTTCGGGTTTGCTCCAGTTGCGGTGGGCGTCGAGCAGGGTCTGTGCGCCCTGGGACTCGAGTTGCTCCGGTTTCAGTCTGGCGACCTTGCGCGCGCTGGATTTCACCACGCTGGACATGCCGGCCTGGGCGCGGTTGATCTCCTCGGCGAGTTTGCCGGACAGGCGCTCTTTGGCCAGGTCGCGCAGCTCCCGGGCGAAGACATCGAGGGTTTGCTCGTCGGGCAGGGCTTGGCCGTCCCAGCGTTGCAACTCGCTCAAGGTCTGGGGAATCAGTTCCGCCACCGTCGGGTGATGCACGCTGCGCCAGAGCATGCTGGCGATAGGTGCGACGAACGTCAGCAGGATGAAGACCAGCAACGGCACCACGAACAGAAAGGCGGTCAGACGCTTTTTACGTCGGCCGCTGGCGGCTTGGCTGGCTTCGGTTGTGGACAGGGATGACAAGCGACTTCTCCGGTCGGGTGTTGGTGTTAGGTGCGTAGGGTGGGTTAGCGGCGCAGGACACCGACCTTGGCAGGCGACGCGGTTTCTGTGCGCTGCGTAACCCACCGAGCGGAATCAGGGTCGCCTCAATGGTGGGTTACGGAGCAACAGGTTTTGCGTGTACCGACAGTTTTGCGCCATGCGCCTAACCTGCGCGGCCCGACCCACCCTACGGACTGCCTTTACTTCAACAGCCACTCGTTGAATTTCTCGCCGAGGGATTCGCCGTAGTCGGCCCAGAACTCGGAACCGGCCTGGATGCCTTTATCCAGGTGTGCGGTCGGCAGGTGCGGGGCGGCGGCCGGGTCCATCATCGGCGTGGACGACTTGCGGGTCGGGCCGTAGGCCACGTCCGACATGCCGGCCAGCGGCTTGGATTGGGTGGCGTAGGCGATGAACTTCATTGCCAGGTCCTTCTTCGGCGAGCCCTTCAGTACGGCCCAGGCGTCGAGGTCGTAGACGTGGCCGTCCCAGACGATGACGAAGGGTTTGCCTTCCTGGCGGATGGCGTCGTAGAAGCGCCCGTTAGCCGATTGCACCAGCACTGCGCCGCCGTCGTTGAGCAGTTGCGGGGCCTGCGACCAGGAGTCGAACCAGACGGCATCTTTCTTCAGGGTGTCCAGCTTGGCAAAGGCGCGTGCCTGGCCTTCCGGAGTCGCCAACACTTCATAGACATCTTTCGGGGCGACGCCGTCAGCCATCAGCGCCCATTCCATATTGACCTGAGGACGTTTGCGCATGGCGCGCTTGCCCGGGATCTTCGCGGTATCGAAGAAGTCGTTGATGGATGCTGCCGGGGTGCCGCCAATGGTGTCCTTGTTGTAGGCGAACACCACCGACCAGACGATGTTGCCGACCGCGCAATCGTTGGACAGCGCTTCGGGAATGAAGTCGCTGGCCGCCGGGGTGCCGTCAGCGCCCGCTGGCAGCATGCCATGATCAATGGTTTCCAGCAGGCCTTCGGAGCAGGCGCGCTCGAGGTCGATCACCTCGACGTCGACCACATCCCATTGCACGTTGCCGGATTCGACCTGGGCTTTCATCTCGGCGACGCCGCCGGAGTAATCCTCGAACAGCACCTTGACCCCGGTGTCTTTCTGGAAGGGATCGATCATGTGGTTTTTCTGCGCTGCGCCATAAGCGCCGCCCCAGGATACGACCGTCAGAGAGTCCTCGGCGCTGGCGGCGAAGGATGCCGTACCCAATGCTGCCGCCAAAGCGAATGTGGAAAAGCGGGTGGTCAGTGATCTAGCCATTGCTGTGCTCCATTGCTTCTAGTTTTAGGATTAGCAGGTTGTTGGAAAACCGTTGCGCTGGGCCAGGCCGGATTGAAATCGGTCAAGGAAAATGCAGGCACCTTTCTTGCTCGATTCCGCCCCGGCGTTGCCGCCCGGCCGTCGCGCGCCGTGTTTTTCGACAATCTGTCAGAGCGTCGTCGGAACCTCGTATCGATCCAGGGCTTGGCTGTCTTGCGGTAGCCAGGCCAGGGCGACCTCATCCTTGGCGCTGAGTTGCGGTGCGGAATTGTCGTTCATGTTTTTCACCACCAGCTCGGTGCCGTCGGCGGTTTCGAAGTGGTAACGGATGTATTCGCCGACGTAGTGGCGGGTGACGAAACGCGCCATCACCTGATTGCCGGCAGCGCCCAGGTGGTCGTTGAAGGTGAGTTTTTCCGGACGTATCGACACAGTGGTGGGCAGGCCGA
>CBIHQF010000168.1:0-7499 GCA_966211665.1 uncultured Pseudomonas sp.
ATGGCCATCCGCAAGGATGGCGAGGCCTACGGCGTATCGACCATCGACCTGACCCTGGGCTTCTTCAATCACCTGGTGGCCGATATGGGCAAGGAAATCCAGGGCGAGGTGATGATCGTCGAGCCCGACGGCAAGATACTCAGCAATCAGGCGGGGGGCGGCGGCGAGATCGTTCAGCGCAACGTTTCCTAGCTGGCCGGGCAATCGCCGTTTATCCGCGAAATCCAGGACAATCTCGGCCAGATCGGCAATCGCGCGTTGCTCAAGCATGACTATCAGGGCGTCGATGGCAGCGACTGGACCTTCTTCCTGCAGCCGATAGAAGGTACGCCCTGGCTGTTGGCGGCGGCGCTGCCGAGCCGTTTGCTCACCGAGAACAGCAGCGAGGTGCTGAAAACCCTGGCCATGTTGCAGATCCCCCTGGCGATCCTGCTGTTGCTGGGGACGTTGTTCGCCATCCGCCAACTGATGCGGCGTCTGCATGTGCTGCGCGCCAGCATCGATGCGCTGTCGGCCGGCGACGCCGACCTGACCCGGCGTATCGCCCTCAAGGGCGAGGACGAAATGGATGCGGTAGGCGGCTCGGTCAATCGCTTTATCGCCTACCTGCAAGAGATGATCGCCGACGTCGGCCGGGCCAGCATGGTGATCGCCGAGGAGCTGCGGCAGTTGCAGCAGCAGTCGCGGCAGACCAACGAGGTGCTGGCGCGGCATGCCAACGAGACCGATCAGGCGGTGACCGCCATCACCGAAATGAGTTCTACCGCCGACAGCGTCGCGCAGAGCGCCACCGAGACCGCCAGCTTCACCCGCACGGCCAATGAAAATGCCACCAAGTCGAAACTGGTGGTGGCCGAGGCCTCGAACAGCGTGCTGGCCCTGATCGAGGAAGTGGAAAGCGCCACCGCGCGGGTCAAGGCGATGCAGGCGGACGCCGAGCGGATCAACGATGTGCTCGGGGTGATCGGCTCGATCGCCGGGCAAACCAACCTGTTGGCGCTCAATGCGGCGATCGAAGCGGCGCGCGCCGGCGAACAGGGTCGCGGCTTCGCGGTGGTCGCCGACGAAGTGCGCGCCCTGGCCGGTCGCACCCAGCAAAGCACCTCGGAAATCAACGAAATGCTCGGCAAACTGCAGCAGGGCGTGGGTTCCGCCGTGCAGGCGATGGACCAGACCAAGGCCAGTTGCCAGGCCACCGCCGACACCACCTCGCGGGTCAACGTCGGCCTCGACGACATGGCCTCGGCGGTCAGCCGCATCCACGACCTCAGCGCGCAAATCGCCACCGCCGCCGAGGAGCAGTCATCGGTCACCGAGGAGATCAACCAGAACATGGTGGCGATCCGGCGCATGGTCGACGAACTGGTCAGTGGCGGTCAGCAGGCCGACAAAAGCACCGAAGCGCTGCTCGAATCCAATAATCGCCTGGTGCAATTGGTCAACCGCTTCAAGGTCAAGTGATAGGTACGAAGCGCCTGCGGGGTGGTTCGACAACAACCCGCCCTCCGAAGCGCTTTGTAGGGCGATCGTCCTTGGTTTGTTCCAGCCCGAGCAATTGCCACACCCGCTACGACGCTATCCCGGACAGCGCCTGGCGACCGCCTTTGCCGTAGAGGTACTGCCGCCATATGACCAAACTTATAGGTGGTGGACATTCAAGCGGTAATGTGCAGGGTTTTGCCGTAGAGATGCATGGAACGTGCTGCAAATCGGGCGCTGATCGTGATGATGCCGAGGCCCGGCCGGCCTGGCGGAGTCGGAAAAAAAGTCGATTGTTTGTCAAAAAAATGTCGACTTTTGAAGGGCTTGTGGAATACTGCGCGCCATTGTCAAATTTCCGTCGAGGTTGCTTTCCCGCTACTGCTGTCGTGGGTACCCGAACATCACAGGGACGTACCCATGGCCCAAAAGAAAACCAGAGGGCAGGTAGCGCCGCGCGCGCCCCGCCGATTCGAAAGCACCATTCTGTTCTGCACTGCCTTGCTGTCGAGTGCCTGCTTGCAGGCGCAACCCCATTACGATGCCTTGATCGAACAGGCCCGCGCGGGTCGCTACGAACCGGCGCTGACCTTCCTGCGTGGGCAGCAAACGACTCGGGAGTCGCCGCGCTACCTGGCGGATCATCTGCTGATCGCCAGTTGGGCGGGCAAGGACGACGAAGTCGTAGCGCTCTATGAGCGCTACGGCGCGGAGCAAAGCCTGTCCGCCGACGTCCTGGCCGGCGTCGCCCGTTCCTACCGCAACTTGCGCCAATGGCCCCAGGCCCTGGCGCTATATCGCCGGGCCGTCGCCCGTTTTCCCGAGCACCAGGGCCTGCGCCTCGGGCAGGTGATGGTGCTGGCCGATGCGGGGCAGAGCGAAGCCGCTATCGCCGAGGGGCGACGGCTGGTGGCGCAGGCTCCCGAGGATGCCGATCGCCGCCTGGTTCTGGGCTATGTCTACCAACACGCCGGACAGCCCTATGCCGCGCTGTACGAGATCGATCGCGCCCATGAGCTGGTCCCCGGGCGTGTCGACGTCGACCGCGAGTACCTGCTGAGCCTGCAGCGCGCCGGGTTGGCGCAACAGGCGCTGATGCTCGCGCAACGCCATCCGCAGCTGACCAGCGCTGGCCAACTGCGGCAGTTGCAGGGCGATGCGCTGGCCGAGCAGGTGCGCCTGGCCGAGATGGCCACGCGCAGCGAGGACGAGCGCTTCCGCATCGCCGACCAGGCCCTGGCCGAGTCCCAGCGTTTGCTCCAGATGTGGGACGGACAAACGGATGCCCGGGCCGATAGCGTCCGGGTGCGAATCGACCGGCTGGGGGCGTTGCATGCGCGGGTACTGATGGACGAGTTGCTGGCGCAGTATCGGCAGCTGCGGGACGAGGGGATCGAGGTGCCGGATTATGCGCTGCGCTGGGTCGCCTCGGCGTTTCTCTACCTGCGTCAGCCGGAGCAGGCGGCCGCGCTCTATCGCCAGGTCATCGCCGGGGAAAACGACAAGGATTCGGAGTGGCTGGCCGATCATCGCGGTCTGTTCCATGCCCTGGTGGAAAGCGAGCAGTTGGACGAGGCCCGGCACCTGGCCGAACGCCTGGCGGAGGCCCAGGCGCCGCGTGTATTCCGGCTCGGTCAACCGGAGCCGGAGCCCAATGCGCACTGGTTGGAAGCCCGGGAGCTGCTGGCCAGCGCCCAGTTGCAGGCGGACGACATGCCTGGCGCCGAGCAAGCCTTGACGCAACTGGCCGACAATGCGCCGAACAATGCTTCGTTGCGTGTCGCGCGGGCCAGTCTGTACCTGTCGCGCGGCTGGCCGCGGCGTGCCGAGGCCGAGTTGAAGGCGGTGGAAAGCACCACGCCGCGCGACCTCGCACTGGAGGTCGAGCAGGGCTTGGCCGCTCTGACCTTGCAGGAGTGGCGTCAGCTCGAGCTGCTCAGCGACGACGTCATCCAGCGCTACCCGGAAAGCCTGCAGGCCCAGCGTTTGCGGCGCTTGCGCGACGTGCAGCAGATGGCCGAGCTGCAGGTGTCCGGTTATCGTGGCGAGGGCTCGGGGGGCAGCGTTTCCGGCAATCGCGATCTGGGCATCGATACCTTGTTCTACAGCGCGCCGCTGCGCGATGACTGGCGTTTGTTCGGCGGCGGCGGCTATGCCGCCGGCGATTTCGACGAGGGCCGCGCCCGGCACCGCTGGCAGCGTGGTGGGATCGAGTGGCGGGTGCGTAACCACAGCGTGGAAGCCGAGCTGTCCAACAACAACTTTTCCCATGGCAACCAGCTGGGCGTGCGCCTTAGCGGCATCCACGACATCAACGATCACTGGCAGTACGGCTGGTCGGCGCAGCATCTGTCGACCGATACGCCATTGCGCGCCCTGAATGCCGACATCACCGCCGACAGCCTAAGCGGTTTTCTGCGCTGGCGTGCCGATGAGCGGCGCGAATGGCGCTTGTCCGCCAACGCCGCGCATTTCAGCGACGACAACGACCGTCTCGGCCTGGTTCTCGAGGGCCGCGAGCGCCTATACAGCGCGCCGACCTGGCAGGCCGACCTGGGCCTGGAGCTGAGCGGCGCGCATAACAGCGGCTCGGCCGAAGTCCCGTATTTCAATCCCGAGTCCGAGTTCGCCGTGCTGCCCAGCGTGCAGTTCTCGCACAGGCTTTATCGGCGCTATCAGACCGTCTGGACTCAGGAGCTCCAGCTGGGCGTCGGTAGTAACACACAGCAAGGCTACGGCACCGATGCGATCGGCTTGATCGGCTATGGCCAGCGCCTGCGTTTCGCCGATCGTTTCGATGGCGGCATCGCCGTGTCGGCCCTTAGCCGCGCCTATGACGGCGAGCGCGAGCATGAGGTGAGGGTGCTGTTCAACGTCAATTACCGCTTCTAAGGATTTCCCATGGTTCAGTTCTATCGCTGCGTTCTGCTCGGGCTGATCGCCCTGATGCTCGACGCCTGCGCTGTCGAGGCACCACCTTTCACCCCGCCGCAGCAACGCCTGTCGGCAGCCGGCGAAAGCCCCTGGCCGCAAGGCAAGGTACTGGCGCTGGCCTATCACGATGTCGAGGACCGCGACGCCGACCAGACCTTCATGTCGGTGCGCACCGCTAACCTGATCGAGCAGCTTGCCTGGCTGAAAGCCAACGGCTACCAGGCGGTGTCGGTGGATCAACTGCTGGCGGCGCGCCAGGGCGGGCCGGTGTTACCGGAAAAGGCTCTGCTGCTGAGCTTCGATGACGGTTACGCCAGCTTCTACAGCCGCGTGCTGCCGATTCTCAAGGCCTACCGCTGGCCGGCCGTCCTCGCGCCGGTCGGCATTTGGCTGGATGCCCCGGCCGGTCGCCCGGTGGACTTCGGCGGCGTGCCGGCTGCGCGCGAACGTTTCCTCACCTGGCCGCAGATCGAGGAGATCGCCGCCAGCGGGCTGGTGGAGATCGCCGCGCATACCGACGCCCTGCACCATGGTGCCCTGGGCAACCCCCAGGGCAACCTGCAGCCGGCGGCGGTAACACGGCTGTACGACCCGGCCCGCGCCCGCTACGAGAGCGATGCGGACTACCGCGCGCGTATCGCCCGCGACGTCGAACGCATCAGCGCCAAGATCGAGGCCGCCAGCGGTCGTGCGCCGCGCGTGTGGGTCTGGCCCTATGGCGCGGCCAGCGGCACGGCGTTGCGGATCATCGGCGACAACGGCTACGAGCTGGCGCTGACCCTCGAGGATGGGCTCGGCGACTTCGCCAGCTTGCAGCAGGGACCGCGTGTTCTGCTCAACGGTGACCCGGATATCAGTCGCTTCGCCACCACCATCAGCAGGGTCGAAGAACAGGAGCCGATGCGTGTCGCCCATGTCGACCTGGACTATGTCTACGACCCCGACCCGCAGCAGATGGAGGAGAACCTCGGCGCGCTGATACAACGCATCGCCGATCTGCGCATCAGTACGGTATTCCTCCAGGCCTATGCCGATCCAAAGGGCGATGGCCTGGTCAAATCGCTGTACTTCCCCAACCGTCACCTGCCGATGCGCGCCGACCTGTTCAATCGGGCCGCCTGGCAGTTGCACACCCGCGCCAAGGTCAAGGTCTTCGCCTGGATGCCGGTGCTCAGCTTCGACCTCGATGCCGATCTGCCGCGGGTGCAGCGCTGGTCGGAGCGGGGCGCGGTTAGTGTGGATGGCGAGCAGTACCGCCGCCTGTCGCCGTTCGACCCGCGGGTGCGTCGGCAGATCGGCGAAATCTACGAGGACCTGGCGCGGCATGCCCACTTTTCCGGTGTGCTCTACCACGACGATGCGCTGTTTTCCGACTTCGAAGATGCCGGCCCGGCCGCCCTGGCCGCCTATCGCGCCGCCGGTCTGCCCGGCGATATCGGCCAATTGCGCGGCGACGAGGAAACCCTGCAGCGCTGGACGCGCTTCAAGAGCCGCTACCTGATCGACTTCACCGCCGAGCTGACCGCCAAGGTCCGCGCCATTCGCGGGCCACAGGTGAAGACCGCACGCAACATCTATGCACCGCCGATCATCGACCCCGACAGCGAGACCTGGTTCGCGCAGAACCTCGACGACTTCCTCGCCAGCTACGACTGGACCGCGCCCATGGCCATGCCTTTGATGGAGGGCGTCGAGGAGGCGCAGTCCGATGCCTGGTTGGACAACCTGGTGCGGCAGATCGACAAGCGTCCGGGGGCCTTGCAGCGCACCGTGTTCGAGTTGCAGGCGCGGGACTGGCGCGACGGCAGCGAAGGCCCGATCGACGGGCAACTGCTCGCCCGCTGGATGCGCCGCCTGCAATGGAACGGTGTGCGCCACTACGGCTACTACCCCGACGATTTCCACAACGACCAGCCGCGACTGCAGAGCATCCGTCCGGCGTTCTCCAATGCCTGGTATCCGCTGCCATGATCGACCGTATCTATGCCCTGCTGATTCTGCTGCTGGTGCTCGGCGCGCCGGTGGGCGTGGCGCTGAGCCTGACCGGCGATGTGCTGCTGGACTTCGTTTTTTTCTATCCATTGTTCATGTCGGCCCTGTGGATCGCCGGCGGTTGCTACTTCTGGCTGCACTGGGAGCGCCATTGGCCCTGGTCGCGCGACGGCGAGGTCGAGCCGCCGGTTCTGAACGGCGAACCGCTGGTGTCGATCCTGGTCCCCTGCTTCAACGAAGGCGAGCACGCCCGCGATACCATTGGTGCGGCCCTGGCGCAGCGTTATCCGTGGATCGAGGTGATCGCCATCAACGACGGCTCCAGCGACGATACCGGCGAGGTGCTGGACCGTCTGGCCGCCGACGAGCCGCGCCTGCGCGTGCTGCACCTGGCGCAGAACCAGGGCAAGGCCGTGGCCTTGCGCATGGGCGCGCTGGCGGCGCGCAGCGAATACCTGGTGTGCATCGACGGCGACGCCTTGCTCGAGCGGGATGCGCTCGCCTACCTGGTGGCCCCGCTGATCGACAACCCGCGGGTCGGCGCGGTGACCGGCAACCCGCGCATTCGCACGCGCTCGACCCTGATCGGGCGTGTCCAGGTCGGCGAGTTCTCCTCGATCATCGGGCTGATCAAGCGCACCCAGCGCGTCTACGGGCGGATATTCACGGTCTCCGGGGTGATCGCCGCGTTTCGCCGCAGTGCGCTGGATCGGATCGGCTACTGGAGCGCCGACATGATCACCGAGGACATCGACGTCAGCTGGAAGCTGCAACTCAATCATTGGTCGATCTTCTACGAGCCGCGCGCGCTGTGCTGGATTCTCATGCCGGAGACCTTGCGCGGGTTGTGGAAGCAGCGCCTGCGCTGGGCCCAGGGCGGTGCCGAGGTGCTGTTGAAGAATATCGGCAGTGTCTGGGTCTGGCGCTTCCGCTACATGTGGCCGCTGCTGATCGAATTCTGCCTGTCGGCGGTATGGGCCTTCACCTTCGCCTTGTCGGTGTTGTTGTGGTTGGTCGGTCAACTGGTCGAGATGCCGCCGGAGTTGCGGGTGACCAGCATGATGACGCCGGCGTTCACCGGCCTGGTGCTGGCC
>CBIHQF010000169.1:0-7484 GCA_966211665.1 uncultured Pseudomonas sp.
GATTTCCTGGTCAGCCAAGGTATCCCGGCTGACAAGCTCACCACCGAAGGCCTTGGCGAAAGCCAGCCGGTGGCGGATAACGCCAGCGATGCTGGACGCGCACAAAATCGACGGGTCGAGTTGCACGTCGTTCGCTGAGCGCGATGCGTTAAAACACACGGGGACCTTTGACGGTCCCCGTTTTTTTTCTGCGCCAGACTGGCATTGGCCGGCCCTAAGCCGTTATGTTGCGGCACGACAATAGGCGCATGGCGCTACGGGCACACGACAATAAAAGGGCGGGGGCGCAGATGAAGGCGGTATTGATGATGGGTAAAGGGGCGGCCGTTTTGTTCTGGCTGAGTCTATTGGGTGCGCTGTCCGGCGCATTGGCTAAACCCTTCGATCAGCTGTTGAGCCTGCTGGCCCTGGTGCTGATCCTGATTCACGGCGTTGAGCTGTGGCTGTTCGGCGGTGCTTTCAGTGGGCGCGCCAACCCTTGGCTGGATCGTCTACAGGTATTGCTGTTCGGGGTGTTTCATCTGGCGCTGATCAAACCCGAGCTGCAGATGAAGGCGCAGCAGCAAAGTGCTGAACAGGGCGATGCCGAATCCGTCGATACGGGGGCCGTCCATGCGTAGCCTGTCGTTGCTTCTGCTGTGCGTCAGTTCCTGGGCATTGGCTGAATCCCAGGTTCGGGTGGACGCTCATGGCTTGATGCGTTTGCCGGGTAATCTCGAGCAACTGGTGCTCGAGCGCTTGGATATCGCCGATCGCGCCACCTTGCTGGTGCCGGCGGAGATCCGTGAGATCCGCGTGACCGAGTTGGTCCTCGGTCGTGACGCACATATCGCCATCGCGCCGAGCGAGCAGGCGTTCCGCCTGGAGGTCGAGCGCGCCGAGATCGCGACGGGCGCGCAACTCAGCGCCCGCGGCGCCGCCGGTACATTCGAGAAACCGGCGATGCCGGGTCGTAACCTGCACATTCGTTTGCAATCGATCGACGCACAGAATCTGCTGATCGATGCACGTGGCGGTAATGGCGCGCCCGGTTATGCCGGGCTCGATGGCGCCGACGGCAAACCTGGCGGTTGCACCTGGGGCCAGGCGAGCAAGGGGCACGATGGCCAGAACGGCGGCGATGGCCAGGCCGGCGCCGCTGGCGGTCAGGTACGCCTTGAGCTGCCATTGGACTTTGCCATCGAAAACCTGCAAGGGCGTGTCGATGGCGGTTCCGGTGGCGCCGCCGGTGTTGGCGGCAAGCCGGGCAAGGGTGGCGCGAGCAAAGACTGTTGGCTTTACAGTGCCGACGGTGCCAGCGATGGGCGACCAGGTCAAGCCGGCCAGCCCGGCCCTCAAGGCGCCGCTGGCAGGCTGGATGTAGTGCGGTTTTAACGCTAGCGGTTAGAACCCCGGACGGGCGGCAGCGATGCCGACCAGTACCAACCCGACCAGCAAGTTGATACCGACCAGGCGGCGGATGCGGCCCAGCACCGCCACGCCACTGGGCCAGTCTTCGGCGGTAATGGCGCGGCGCAGTTCCGGCAATTGCAGCGCCTGTATCCGTAAAAATAACGCGAGCATGACGAGATACAGCCCGATCATCATGTGTACATAGCGCGGCGCGGCCTCGAAACCGGCAAAGCGCAGGTGCAGCATGCCCATCCCGGTGACCGGCAGTAGGATCACCGCGGCCCAGACCCAGCGGACGACCCGCGGAAATATCTGCTCCCACAGCTTCAGGCGCGCCGGGCCCTCCAGTGCGCTGACCGCGGCGGGGCGCACCACCATCCAGGCGAAGAACATCCCGCCGACCCAGACGAGGGCGGCGAGCAGGTGCAGGCTGTAGCTGAGAGCATAAAGGGTCATGCCATAACTCCGATTGACCAGGAAATGGGACGGATCGAGGGAATTTTGCGCCGTCCGGATAAGCGATTCTGCGCGAGATCGATTAGCGCGTTATGATAGCGGCCGTTTGCAAACACTGAAAATTTATCCAGTTACTTCGCGCCCGAATCCCATGCTCAGTACCGAACTCAAATCCCAGATCCAGGGCGCCTATTCGCGTTTTCTCGAAGCCAAGTCGCTGAAGCCACGCTATGGCCAGCGCTTGATGATTGCCGAGATCGCCAAGGTGCTGGGCGCCATCGAGGCCGACGACGAAGGCCGGCGCGCGGGCGAGCCCGCGGTGGTGGCGGTCGAGGCGGGCACCGGTACCGGCAAGACCGTGGCCTACAGTCTGGCGGCGATTCCCACGGCGAAGGCGGCCGGCAAACGCTTGGTGATCGCCACCGCGACCGTGGCCCTGCAAGAGCAGATCGTGCACAAGGACCTGCCGGACCTGATGCGCAACAGTGGCCTGAATTTCAGCTTCGCCCTGGCCAAGGGCCGCGGCCGTTACCTGTGCCTGTCCAAGCTCGACGTGCTGCTGCAGGAAGGCCAGGCGCAAAGCGCCACTGCACAATTGTTCGAGGAAGAAGGCTTCAGGATCGACGTCGACGAGCAAAGCCAGAAGCTGTTCCTCGCCATGATGGAAAAGCTCGCCGGCAATAAGTGGGACGGCGACCGCGACAGCTGGCCCGAGGAGCTCGAAGACACACGCTGGTCGCAGCTGACCACCGACCACAGCCAGTGCACCAACCGCCATTGCCCGAATTTTCAGCAGTGCGCCTTCTACAAAGCGCGCGAAGGCATGGGCAAGGTCGATGTGATAGTCACCAACCACGACATGGTTCTCGCCGACCTGGCGTTGGGCGGCGGCGCGGTGCTGCCCGACCCGCGCGATACCCTTTATGTGTTCGATGAAGGTCACCACCTGCCGGACAAGGCGATCGGCCACTTTGCCCACTTCACCCGCCTGCGCTCGACCGCCGATTGGTTGGAGCAAACCGCGAAGAACCTCACCAAACTGCTGGCCCAGCATCCGCTGCCCGGCGATCTCGGCCGGCTGATCGAGCAGGTGCCGGAGCTGGCGCGGGAAATCAAAACCCAGCAACAGTTCATGTTCGCCGCCTGCGAGCAGTTGGCCGACTTCAAACCCGGAGAAGACATGCAGGGCCGCGAGCGCCCGCGCCATCGTTTCGTCGGTGGCCTGGTGCCGGAGCACTTGAGTGAGCTGGGTGCCGAGTTGAAGAAGGGCTTTTCCAAACTCACCGACCTGTTCACTGGCGTGACCGAACAGCTCAAGGAAGCCATGGACGGCGAAGCCAGTGTCGGCATCGCCAGCCACCAGGCCGAGGAATGGTATCCATTGTTCGGCAGCCTGTTGGCGCGGGCCCAGGGCAATTGGGAATTGTGGCTGGCCTTTACCGCCGAAGACCCGGAGGATAGCCCGCCGATGGCGCGTTGGCTGACCCTGGCCGAAAGCGGCGCCTTGTTCGATATCGAAGTCAACGCCAGCCCTATCCTCGCCGCCGAAACCTTGCGGCGTAATCTCTGGAATGTCGCCTACGGCGCCTTGGTGACGTCGGCGACGCTCACCGCTTTGGGCACTTTCGACCGCTACCGGATGCGCGCCGGTTTGCCGAAAATCGCGGTAACCGCGGTGGTGCCGAGCCCCTTCCACCATGCCGATGCCGGCGTGTTGCGGGTGCCGGACCTGAAAGCCGACCCGCGCGATGCCGCTTTGCACACCGCGGCGATCGTTCGTGAACTGCCGGCACTGGTGGCCGGCTCGCGCGGCACCCTGGTGCTGTTCTCCTCGCGCAAGCAGATGCAGGATGTATTCGAAGGCGTCGATCGCGACTGGCGTAAGCGGGTGTTCATCCAGGGCAACCTGTCCAAACAGGAAACCCTGAACAAGCACAAGGCGCGGGTCGACAGCGGCGAAGAGAGCGTGCTCTTCGGGCTCGCCAGCTTCGCCGAAGGGGTCGACCTGCCCGGCGCCTATTGCGAACATGTGGTTATCGCCAAGATTCCTTTCGCCGTGCCGGACGACCCGGTCGAGGCGGCGTTGGCGGAATGGATCGAGGCGCGCGGCGGCAACCCGTTCATGGAAATCGCCGTGCCCGACGCCTCGCTGCGCCTGGTTCAGGCCTGCGGTCGTTTGCTGCGTACCGAAGCGGATCGCGGCACCATTACCTTGCTGGATCGGAGGGTGGTGACTCAGCGCTACGGCAAGGCGATTCTCAACGCCTTGCCGCCGTTCCGCCGCGAGATCGGTTGAGCGCAGGAGGAACCCAGCGCCGCGCCATTGCGTCAGACATGCTGTGTCGCGGCTGGTCCGGTCGCTCGGCGCGCTTGCCAGGCTGGCTTGGGCGGGTAAACAGGAGCGGTAGGTGTCGAGGCCAGGCATGGCCCGCTGTTCACTCCGGCATCTCGCCGCTGAGTGTGTTGAATCGAATTGGGGGATGTGGCTCTTGAAGGTTAATGCCAGGCTGCAAGCGTGTATGTTGCTGTCGGTACTGCTGGGTTATGGCGATGCCCTAATGGCCGGGGATCGCCAACTGTTCAATTTCGTCAAGCCGATCGATGCGGTCCAGGTGAGCACCGACGACGCCTTCCTGCCGAGCCTGATCGCCGAACCGGTGGGCAACGAAGTGTTGCGCCGGATTACCTTCAATCCTGCCGAGCGGCCCAGTCTGCGTCTGGCGCCCGCAGCGGGGAGCTGGGATTGGACGCAGCACCAGGCCATCGATCTGCGCGTGCAGAATGCGATGGATTGGGCGCTGACCCTCGAGGTGCGCATCGAAAGCGCCGACGGCGCCAGTCTGCACAGCCGCATCGCCTTGCCGGCGGGGCCGGCGCAGACGTTGCTGGTGCCACTGCGTGCGACTTCGCCGCGCGATCAAGGCATGCGCACCGGGGTGCCCATGCCCTGGCATCACCAGGGCCGGCGCCTGCTGCTGGCCGAAACCGTGACCGGTACGCTGGACCTCGGCCAAGTCACTGCGGTGACCTTGTCGATACCCGGCCCCGACGTGGCGCAGAGCATCTTGATCGGCCAGTTCGGCGTGCGCGGCGATGACCAGCGGGCAGAGGCTTATCGGGGTATCGTCGATGCCTACGGTCAATTCAGCCGTGGCGACTGGCCGGGCAAAGTGAAAAACGACGCGCAACTCGCGCAAGCCGCAACGCAGGAACAACAGCAATTGCAAGCCTGGCTGGCCGAGCGCGAGCAACAAGATAAATTCGGTGGCTGGCCGGGGGCGCAGCGCTTCGAGGCAAGCGGCTTCTTTCGTACCGAGAAGCGTGATGGGCGCTGGTTCCTGGTCACTCCCGAGGGCAATCCGTTTTATTCCCTGGGGGTCAATACGGTCAATGCGGAGCAAGGTCGCACCTATATCGAAGGTCGCGAGTCGATGTTCGCCGCTTTGCCCGCCGAGGGCGAGGACCTGAGCCGTCATTTCGGCAACGGCGACGACCGCCGCGACACCGGTGCGAACAAGGGGCGCGCGTTCGCCCATGGCCGTTGGTTCGATTTCTATGGCGCCAATCTCGAGCGCAGTTACGGCCCGGTCGACCCCGCGCGCTGGCGCCAGCACAGCCAGGACCGTTTGCAAGCCTGGGGTTTCAATACCCTGGGCAATTGGAGCGATCCGGCGTTCGCTACCGACGCGCGCATGCCTTACAGCATTCCGCTGTCGATTCAGGGCGACTACGCGACTATCGATACCGGGGTCGACTGGTGGGGCGGCATGCCCGATCCTTTCGACCCGCGTTTCGCAATGGCGGCCGAGCGGGCCATCGCCATCGCCACCCGCGATCACCGCGACGATCCCTGGTTGATCGGTTATTACGCCGACAACGAATTGGCCTGGGCCGGCCCGGCGGACGACCCTAACGGGCGCTATGCCTTGGCGTACGCAACCTTGCGGCTGAGTACCGACGTACCGGCCAAACGCGCCTTTCTCAAGCAACTGCGCGACAAATACCGTAACCACAATGGCCTGTCCAAGGCCTGGGGGATCACCCTCGATGCCTGGGAGTTGATGGAAGATCCCGGTTTCCAGGCGCCGCCGCCGAACCCCCAATACCCGGCCATCGAGCGCGATATGCAGGCCTTTTTGCGTTTGTTCGCCGACACCTATTTCAAGACCATCGCCGAGTCGCTTGAGTGGCACGCGCCCAATCACTTGCTCCTGGGCGGGCGTTTCTCCAGCAGCACTGTCGAGGCGGTTCGCGCCTGCGCCGAGTATTGCGATGTCTTGAGTTTCAACTTCTACACCCGCGAGCCGCAGCACGGTTACGACTTCGCCGTGTTGCGCGAACTCGATAAGCCGCTGCTGGTCACCGAATTCCATTTCGGCTCGCGCGACCGCGGGCCGTTCTGGGGCGGCGTCGCCGAGGTGCACAAGGAAGAGGAGCGCGGCCCGGCCTATGCGCATTTCCTGGCGAAAGCCCTGGCGGAGCCGCAGATCGTCGGCGTGCATTGGTTCCAGTACCTCGACCAGCCGGTGACCGGCCGCCTGCTCGATGGCGAGAACGGTCACTTCGGGCTGGTCGCGATTACCGATCGCCCTTGGCAAGCGTTCGTCAAAGCGGTGCGCAAGGCCAATCTAGGCGTCGCCAAGACCTTGCTCGAACCCGGTAATACCGGCTCGGCAAAGACTGATATCGATAAGCCCTGAAGCAACGGCGAACGCTTGGGACGGGTGGCATATACAAAAGGAGCGAAGCGGTGCAGGTACAGGGTTATTACGACCTTAAATTCGAGGAGCTGAAAGAGGCGTTCACCAGCTTGTTCGACGACCCGCAAGAGCGCGGCATGGCCCTGTGCGTGCAGATCGGCGGCGAAACCGTGCTGGACCTCTGGGCCGGTAGCGCCGATAAGGATGGCCAGCAGGCCTGGCACAGCGACACCATTCTCAACCTGTTTTCCTGCACCAAGACCTTCACCGCGGTCACCGTGCTGCAACTGGTCGGCGAGGGCAAACTCGAATTGGACGCGCCCGTGGCCCGCTATTGGCCGGAGTTCGCCGCGGCCGGCAAGGAAAAAATCACCCTGCGCCACCTGCTCAGCCACCAGGCCGGTTTACCGGCGTTGCACCGGATGCTACCCGCGGAAGCCTTGTACGACTGGCAGGCGATGACCACCGCATTGGCCGCCGAGCGGCCCTGGTGGCAAGTGGGCGAGGGCCATGGTTATGCGCCCATCACCTACGGCTGGCTGGTCGGCGAAGTGTTGCGACGGGTCGAGGGGCGTGGCCCGGGCGAGAGCATAGTGGCGCGCACTGCCAAGCCGCTGGGCCTGGATTTCCACGTGGGTCTGGCCGATAGCCAGTTCCAGCGCGTCGCGACCATCAGTCGTGGCAAGGGCAATTTCGGCGATGCCGCCGCCCAGCGTCTGCTCAAGGTGACGATGACCGAGCCGACGGCCATGAGCACCCGCGCCTTCACCAATCCGCCGTCGATCATGACCAGCACCAACAAGCCGGAATGGCGGCGCATGCAGCAGCCCGCGGCCAATGGCCACGGCAATGCGCGCAGTCTGGCGGGTTTCTACAGCGGCCTGCTCGATGGCCGTTTGCTGGGCGATTGGCCGCGCGACGGCGCATTCTGGCTGA
>CBIHQF010000170.1:0-7483 GCA_966211665.1 uncultured Pseudomonas sp.
TGGCCCTCGAGCAGTGGCCGATCAAAGCCATACAGTTGACCCCGACCTGCAACAACCCGCTCGGCTATATCATGCCGGATGCCAACAAGCGCGCCCTGCTGGACCTGGCGCAACGCTACGACGTGGCGATCATCGAAGACGACGTCTACGGCGACCTGGCCTACAGTTACCCGCGCCCGCGCACCATCAAATCCTACGACGAAGACGGCCGCGTGCTGCTCTGCAGCTCGTTCTCCAAGACCCTGGTGCCGGGTTTGCGCATCGGCTGGATCGTCCCCGGACGCTACCTGCAACGGGTGCTGCACATGAAATACATGGGCACCGGCACCACCGCGCAACTGCCGCAACTGGCGATCGCCGAATATATCGAAGCCGGACATTACGAACCGCACCTGCGGCGCATGCGCAGCCAATACCTGCGCGGCCGCGATCTGATGATCGACTGGGTCAGCCGCTATTTCCCCGCCGGCACCCGGGTCAGCCGGCCACAGGGCAGCTTCATGATCTGGGTAGAGTTGGAGGCCGGCTTCGACAGCCAGCGTCTGAATCGCGAACTGCAACCGCACAAGATACAGATTGCCCCGGGCAGCATTTTTTCCGCCGCGGGCAAGTACCGCAATTGCCTGCGTATGAACTATGCGAACAAACCCAGTCCCGTGGTGGAACAGGCGGTGAAAATCGTCGGCGAGACGGTTCGAGCGATGCTGGAGGAGCGCTGAGTCTGAATTTTTACCGCGTAAGCGGCGTCCAACGGATTCAGAACGAGATTCACGAGGAGGCCGCGTGCGCGCCTGCCTATGGTCGTTGGCGTCTTGGTGCCTGATCGGTTGTTCCAGCGTTATTCCCCAGCAACCGTCGCAGGCGTTGCCGGCCCGAGCCTCATCGCTCGGCGCTGCGATCCTCGCCCAGGCCCGCAACGAGGGTCCGACTCAATCGGGTTTCCGCCTGTTATCGGCAAGCGACGAAGCCTTTAGCGCCCGCGCGGAGCTGATCCGCGCCGCCGAACACAGCATCGACCTGCAGTACTACATCGTGCACGACGGTCTCAGCACCCGCGCCCTAGTCGATGAATTGCTGCGGGCGGCTGACCGCGGGGTGCGCGTACGCATCCTGCTGGACGACACCGCCAGTGACGGTCGGGACCCGGAAATAGCCCTGCTCAGCGCCCATCCGCAGGTGCACATCCGCGTCTTCAACCCCTTGCATCTGGGCCGCAGCAACGTACTGACGCGTTCGCTGGGGCGCCTGTTCGATCTGTCCCGCCAGCATAGGCGCATGCATAACAAGCTATGGCTGGCCGATAGCAGCGTCGCCATCGTCGGCGGTCGCAATCTGGGCGACGAATATTTCGATGCCAAGCGCACCCTCAACTTCACCGATATCGACCTGCTCGCCGCCGGCCCGGTGGCCGAGCAATTGGCGCACAGCTTCGACCAATACTGGAACAGCGCGCTGAGCCAACCGATAGAGCGCTTTCTCTGGTTCACTCCCGATGTCGGCGACCTCGAGCGGCAGCGCGGCGCGCTGCGCAGGGATCTGCAACGCACACGCCGGCAAAACCCCGAACTCTACGAGCACCTGATGAGCCATGAGCACTCGCCACGCCTGCACGATTGGCTGAACAACGAGCTGATCTGGGCGCATGGCCAGGCCTTATGGGATGCGCCCCACAAGGTCCTGGACCCCGGCGTGCCCGACCCGCGACTGCTGCTGGCCACCCAGTTGGCCCCGGCGCTGGCGGCGGTCAGCGAAGAACTGCTGCTGATATCCGCCTATTTCGTGCCCGCCGACGTGGGCCTCGCCTACCTGATCGAACGCGCCGATTCCGGCGTCGACATCAGCCTGCTGACCAACTCCCTGGAAGCCACCGACGTACCGGCGGTGCATGGCGGTTATGCGCCCTACCGCGCGGCGTTGCTGGAGCATGGCGTACGTCTTTTCGAACTGCGCCGTCAGCCCAACCAGAAAACCAGCCATAACCTGGGCCTGAGCGGCACGTCGGAGTCCAGCCTGCACAGCAAAGCCGCGATCATCGACCGGCAGAAAGTATTTATCGGCTCGTTGAATTTCGACCCACGCTCGGTGCTCTGGAACACCGAAGTCGGCATCCTGGTCGACAGCCGCGAACTGGCCGGACAGGTGCGCGAACTGGCCCTCGAGGGCATGGCGCCGGCCATCAGCTATGAAGTCCTTCTGGACAAAACCGCCGGCCGTTCCAGGCTGGTCTGGCGCGCCATCGACGACAACGGCAAGGTCTACCGCCTGACCCGCGAACCCGGCGACCCGTGGAGCCGCCTGAACGCCTGGATAGTGCGCTTCATCGGCCTGGAGCACATGCTCTGAACGGCACCCTCACTCGCTGCGCTCGACCAGTTCGACGCGCCTGTTCAGCGCCCGCCCCGCCTCGTCGCGGTTGCTCGCCACCGGCGCCGCCATGCCGACCCCCACCGCGGTCATACGTCCGGCGGCGATGCCGTAATGGCTGGCCAATCTCGCCACTATCGCCTGGGCGCGGCGCTGCGACAGCTCGCGGTTGTAGTCCAGCGCGCCCTTGCCGTCGCTGTGGCCGACTACCAGCACCGCGAGGCTTGGGCGAGCCTTGAGCAGTTTGGCGATTTCCTCCAGTTGAGCCGCTGAATCCTCGCGCAGGCTGGCCTGGTCGAAATCGAAAAGAATGCCATACAGCGCGACCCGGCCCTGGGCGTCGATGTCCGCCTGCATCACCGGCGCTTCGAGCACGGTCATGCGCTGTTCCATGGCCTGCTGCTCGAGCACGTCGAGCTGGGCCATACTGCGCCCACGGTTCGGCCCGCCGCCATCCTTGTTCAACACCACATAGAGCGCGGCGTAGACGTCGCCCTCGGGGCGCGTCAATTTAGCGAACAGGTAGCGCTGCTCCTGATGATATTCGCGAAATGCCGAGGTATCGATGACCGCATGGTTGAAATTGCGCCCTCCACACTGCTCGCGCTCGCATTCGAAGCGCATCTCGAAGCCGGCCTCCTGCAACGCCTGACGATAGTTGCGGTAGACCTCCAGCGGCGTGCGCTCTGGCGGCGCGCGGTAAGTAAGGCGGGTCAGCTTACCTTCGAGGGCCTGGCTCGCCTCGGGGTTTTTCGCCAGACCGCCATAGGCCTTGGCCGGGGCGATCAGAAAGGCCTTATCGGTAAACGCCTGGGTCTCCTGGGCGATGATTTCAGCGCCCTCGTAGCGTGGGATCAGTGGATGATCGTCGCTACCCGCCAGGTCCGCCGCCTGCGCGGCGAAAGCCAGCACCATACCCAGCCCCGCCCCACCGATAGCTCGCATCGTCCTTCTCCTATGGCCGTTATTCCCGGGCGCTAAAAACGCCATATCGCCAGGCAACGCTAGCCGGCAACCGCGGCCCGCGCCAGAACGCCCGCCGAACGGCAATCAAGGCGTGGCCGGCGGCGCCTCGGCGAAAGCATCGCGGCGGAACGCCAGCCAGATGAAGACCCCGGCGCCGAGCGCCATCAGCAATGGCAAGGCATGCCCACTGATCCATTGGCTGACGGCCCCGGTAACCAGCGGGCCGATCAGGCAACCGAGGCCCCACAACTGGGCGATATGGGCGTTGGCGCGAACCAGCTCGTCGTCGCGGTAACGCTCGCCGATCAGGATCAGCGACAGGGTGAACAGGCCGCCGGCACTGGCGCCGAACAGCACCAGAACCGGCCAGATAGCCGGCGAATGCAGGAGCAGCGGAATGCCCAGGCTGGAGAGCAGCAACACTAACCCGCAGGCGCGGAACAGATCGCGCCGGGAGACACGATCGGCGAGCAGACCGATCGGCAATTGCAGCGCCGCATCGCCCACCACCACCACGCTGACCATCAGCAGCGCGACGTCCTGGGTAAAGCCCTGGCGCAGGCCGTAGATCGGCAACAGGGTCAGCATCATCGCCTCGAAGGCGGCGAACAGCGTCACCGCCCAAGCGATGGCCGGCAGCTTGCGGCAGAACGCCGCCAGACCGCGCCCCGAAGCGCTATGACCGTCCACCGCGGGCGCGCCGCTGCGCCCCAGAAGCAGCAGCGAACCGCCGATCAACAGGCCGGTGCCGACCCAGAACCCCAGGTCGCCGGTGGTGCCCAGGGCGCTCAGCAACAGCGGGCCGCACAGCTGGCTCAGCGCGTAACCGGTGCCGTACAGCGCCACCAGGCGCCCGCGCCATTTTTCCACGGCCAACTGGTTGATCCAGCTCTCGCCGAGGATAAACACCACGGTCAGCGCCACGCCGATCAGCAGGCGCAATGCCAGCCACACTCCGTAGTGCTGCACCAGGGCGAGCAGTCCCACCGAAAAGGCGCCCGCCAGCAGACACAACTGCATCAGCCGGACGGTGCCGAAGAACCCCGCCAAGCGGCCGGCCAGGGAGGCGCCGAGCAACACGCCGACCGCCGGCGTCGCGGCCATCACACCGATGGCGAAAGAACCGTAGCCCCAGCCTTCCAGGCGCAACGACACCAGCGGCATGGTCACCCCGAGGGCCAGGCCGATGCTGATCACCGCCGCGCAGACCGCGAAATAGGTTTTCCAGTTCAAGCGTCAAGCCTCAAGCCACAAGCTGCAAGCAACAGCCGCTCTTACTTGCAGCTTGTGGCTTGCAGCTCGGAGCTGCCTTTCAGAGTTTGATCCAGGTGGCTTTGAGCTCGGTGTACTTGTCGAACGCATGCAGCGACTTGTCGCGGCCATTGCCCGATTGCTTGAAGCCACCGAAGGGCGCGGTCATGTCGCCGCCGTCGTATTGGTTGACCCAGACGCTGCCGGCGCGTAATGCCTTGGCGGTCAGGTGGGCCTTGGACAGGTTGCTGGTCCACACCGCCGCAGCCAGGCCATAGGGCGTGTCGTTGGCGATGGCCACCGCTTCTTCGGCCGTGTCGAAGCCGATCACCGACAGTACCGGGCCGAAGATTTCTTCCTGGGCGATGCGCATGGCGTTATTCACGCCGTCGAAGATGGTCGGCTCGACGTAGGTGCCGCCGGTTTCCTCCAGCACCCGCTTGCCGCCGGCGACCAGTTGGGCGCCGTCGTCGTGGCCGGCCTGGATATAGGCCAGCACGTTGTTCATCTGGGTGGTGTCGACCAACGCGCCGACGTTGGTCGCCGGGTCCAGCGGATTGCCCGGCCTCCAGCCTTTGATCGCCTCGACCACCATAGGCACGAATTGCGCCTTGATCGAGTTCTCCACCAGCAGGCGCGAGCCCGCGGTGCAGACTTCGCCCTGGTTGAAGGCGATGGCGCCCGCCGCCGCCTCGGCCGCGGCCTTGAGGTCCGGGGCGTCGGCGAAGACGATATTCGGGCTCTTGCCGCCGGCTTCCAGCCAGACGCGCTTCATGTTCGACTCGCCGGCGTAGACCATCAACTGCTTGGCGATCTTGGTCGAACCGGTGAACACCAGGGTGTCGACGTCCATATGCAGGGCCAGGGCCTTGCCCACGGTGTGACCGAAACCCGGCAGGACGTTGAACACGCCGGCCGGGATGCCGGCCTCGATGGCCAACTGGGCGATACGGATGCCGGTCAGCGGCGACTTCTCGGACGGCTTGAGGATCACCGAGTTACCGGTGGCCAGGGCCGGGCCGAGCTTCCAGCAGCTCATCAGCAGCGGGAAGTTCCACGGCACTATGGCCGCGACCACGCCGATCGGCTCGCGCGTCACCAGGCCCAGTTCGTTATGCGCGGTG
The DNA here is from genome assembly GCA_966211665.1 of uncultured Pseudomonas sp. Lineage (GTDB taxonomy): Bacteria > Pseudomonadota > Gammaproteobacteria > Pseudomonadales > Pseudomonadaceae > Aquipseudomonas. The sequence goes on from CBIHQF010000170.1 coordinate 5,706, forward strand.
GCGGCCACTTCGTCGTAGATCTTGTCGATCGCCTCGCCGCTCCAGCGGATCGAACGCGCGGCGCTGGACACATCGATGCTCAGCGAATCGCCGATCGGCTTGCCCATGTCGAGAGTTTCCAGCAGGGCCAGCTCCTCGCCGTGCTGCTCGATCAGCGCGGCGAAACGGATCATCACTTCTTTACGCGCCACCGGCGCCATACGCGACCAGACGCCGGAGTCGAAGGTACGGCGGGCATCGGCCACGGCGATTTCGGCGTCGGCCAGATCGCAACTGGCGACCAGACCCAGCACGCGACCGTCGATCGGGCTGATGCATTCGAAGGTCGCGCCGGATTGCGCCGCGACATACTCGCCATGCACGAAAGCGCGGGTTTCGATTTTCAGGGTGTTGGCGCGCTGTTCCCAGTCGGCGCGGGTCAGGCTAGTCATTCGAGCATCCTCTGTCAGTGGAAAAGTGCCGCGGAGTCGGCGCGCGCACTGTCAATAATTCTGCAAGGCCATGGAGCGCCAAATTCTGCTGGCAACACTAAACCAGGGGGCCTCACATTTTCAATATTTTTTACAAACAGCGCGCAAAGCACTTGTCATGTTCGTTTTATTAAACATAGACTGCGCCAAATCGTGCCGCCGGCCCCATTTTTCGCCCGCTAGCCGCATCCGTAGAAAAAACCGATCAGCACCAGCGGTGAACAGTAAAACCCACACACCGCAAGATTTCAGCTCGACCATTGACGGACCCAGCCATGAACATCGAACAGATCGTCGACTTCGCCCAAGCCACCACCGCGCCCGAACATTACCGCCCGGCTGCGGAGAAAGTACTTGAGGGCGACCCTGAGCAAAGCGTGCGTAACCATTACGGCAGCCCTTGCGGCCAGTTCAATGCGGGTATCTGGGAGGGCGCGATCGGTCGATGGACGGTCAATTATTCCGAGCACGAGTACTGCGAAATCCTTGAGGGCGTCTCGGTACTGCGCGACCAGAACGGCAACGCCAAGACGGTACGCGCCGGCGACCGCTTCGTTATCCCCGCCGGCTTCTCCGGCACCTGGGAAGTCCTGGAAGCCTGCCGCAAGGTCTATGTGATCTTCGAACAGGCGCCCGCCTGAGCGCATTCTCCATGTGTCACCCCTTGCCCGCCCCGAGCGGGCTTTTTTATGGCTATGTACCCATTGCGTGTTGCATGGGGCACCTGGAGAAGAGTGACACTGCTTGCAGCGGCTGCAATGGCTAGGGCGCGCCATGCGCACCAAGAACCTGCGCCGGAGCTGGTGCGCACGGCGTCCCCTACGAAGTCGGCCCCTACACTTAAGCGCGATACCTGACCACCACACACCGAACGGGTACGTAGCCTTTTTATGCCTGCGCGAATAGCCTTTGAATCGACAAGCCCCTCACCCCCAGCCCCTCTCCCGAGGGAGAGGGGGGGGCGGTTCGCGTGCACGCCGCCTCCCCGTCACGCGTGGGAGGCGCGCCCTCGCAGCGAATGCAGCCCGCAGGGCTGCCCGGCTGTAAGGCAGAGATCGAGCCTCCAACTGCCGGCAGTCGGCGCCCCTCTCCCAAGAAGCGGTTCGTGCCCAAATCCCGCACAATAAAAAGCCCGCCATAAAGGCGGGCTCTTTCGACAAGGGGCGCGATCAATTACTTGATCTTGCCTTCCTTGTAGATTACGTGCTTGCGTACGACCGGATCGAATTTTTTGATTTCGATTTTGTCCGGAGTGGTGCGCTTGTTCTTGTCGGTGGTGTAGAAGTGACCGGTACCGGCACTGGATAT
>CBIHQF010000171.1:0-7482 GCA_966211665.1 uncultured Pseudomonas sp.
CCCCTGCTCTACCGACTGAGCTACCTGGGCAACGGGGCGCTATTAGACGGATTTGCAGGGTAGGTGTCAAGCGCGAGTTGGAAAAATATTTAGCGATTACGGGTGTTTAGGTTCGGGTGGGGAAAATCGGGGTGGTGCTGACTTGTAGCCCGGATGCAATCCGGGAGCGATCTTGGATCGGATATCGCTCCCGGATTACGCCAAGGCTTATCCTGGCTACCAGGAACCGTAGGGTGGATGACGCTTTTTTCATCCGCCGTCGCGGTTGGTGGATGGGTGAAGCGTCATCCACCCTACAATTTAAAGCGGGGTGCCGCCCAGCCCATCCCTCATTGGCTCACTCGCTTGGTGGCACGTAGCCTTCGGCCTGGGCGTATTCCTCGCCGGAGAGGAATTTGTCCATCTCGGTCTGGAGGAATTTGCGGTCCTCGGCGTTCATCATGTTCAGGCGGCGTTCGTTGATCAGCAGGGTCTGGTGTTTCTGCCATTCGTCCCAGGCCTGCTTGGAGACGTTGTTGTAGATGTCTTCGCCTTTGGCGCCGGGGTAGGGCGGGCGGTCGAGGCCGGGCAGTTCCTGTTTGTGTTTGCGGCAGAGTACGGTGCGGGTCATGGGGTTTCTCCTGCGTTCGGTCGAGCATTCAGGGCGTCGGCCGCGCGCTTTAGCAGTTTTTTCACCGGGGCGGCGAGGCCCAGGCGCGGCGGGGTGGCGAGGTTATACCAGAGCCAGTCGGCCTCGGCCACGTTGCTCGGCGCAGCCTCGACCCGGATCAACCAGGGTTCGATGGCCAGTTGGAAGTGGCTGAAGGTATGGGTCAGTCCGTCCAGCTCATGGCGGCTGCCCAGCTCCAGGGTATGGCGGTTGGCGAGCGGTTCCAGGTCGTCCAGGTCGTCCAGTTCCGGCAGGCTCCAGAGCCCGCCCCAGAGGCCGCTGGAGGGGCGCCGGTAGAGCAGCACTTCGCCGGCGCGGCTGGCGAAGATCGGCATCAGCGTGCGTTTTTGCGGCAACGCCTTACGCGGTTTGGCGATCGGGTAGCGGATCTCCAGGCCGAGCAGGTGCGCCTGGCACCCCTGTCTGAGCGGGCAGAGCAGGCAGCTGGGTTTGCTGCGGGTGCAGAGGGTGGCGCCGAGGTCCATCATCGCCTGGGTGTAGTTGTTCACCCGGGTGTGCGGGGTGAAGCGCTCGGCGACGGCCCAGAGCTGTTTGGCGACTTTCGGTTCGCCCGGATAGCCTTCCTGGGCCACGTAGCGCGCCAGCACGCGTTTGACGTTGCCATCGAGGATAGGCGCGCGCAGGCCCATACTCAGGCTGGCGATTGCGCCGGCGGTGGAGCGGCCGATGCCGGGCAACGCGGTGAGCGCTTCGACATCGCTGGGGAATTCGCCGCCGTGTTCGTGCATGACGATCTGCGCGGTCTTCTGCAGGTTGCGCGCACGGGTGTAGTAACCGAGGCCGGTCCACAGGTGCAGCACTTCGTCCTCCGGCGCTTCGGCTAGGGCCTGCACGCTTGGCAGTGCGGCCATGAAGCGGTCGAAATAGCCGAGCACGGTGCTGACCTGGGTCTGTTGCAGCATGATCTCCGAAACCCAGACCCGGTACGGCGTGATGCCCTGCTGCCAGGGCAGGTCCTTGCGCCCGTGGCTGTCGTACCAGTCGAGCACCGCGTTGGAAAACTGCTCGGGGCTCATCGGTTGAACAGGCCCTTGAGCGCGTCCTTGAGTTCCGGGCTGACCTTGTCGCCGAATTTTTCTTCGAGCTTTTCGGTGAGCTTGGTGCCGGCCAGTTTGGCGGCGACCTTGCCCAGGCCGTCCTGGTCCAGGCGGCAGGCCTTGCCGCCCATTTCCAGTGGGCCGCGGCAACGCAACGGCCATTCGATGCCGACATAACGTTCGTTGACCTGGCAGGCCGGGTCGGGCATTTCGCTCTGGTCGCCGAGCAGGGTGATGCCGACGCGGTAGTCGAGGCTCAGCACGCGCAGGTCGATATCGCCGTTACCGCTGACCGCGAGACCGGGAATGCTCGCGCGCAGGTCGGGGTTGTGCGCCACGCCATTGGTCACCTTGAGGTTGCCTTGCAGGGTCTCGAAGGGCGTGTCCTTGTCGCGCGGGTCGCTGGTCAGGGCTTTGCGGTTGAGCGTGGCGATACCGCGGCACAGTTGCTGTTCGAGGTTGGCGTCGACCAGTACGCCGTCTTTCAGGGCGAAGCCGATCACGCCGTTAAGGCCCTCGATCCAGGCTTTCTGGCTGTTGCCGCTGGTGCTCAGATTAGCCTTGAGGTCCAGCTTGCCTTTGAGCGGCGAGGGCTGGCCGGGCTTTTTCAGGAAGGGTTCGACAGCGACCCGGTTGAGGTTTTTCTGCACTTTGAGCAGCGGGATGGCTGGGCGCACGTCGATGCTCGCGGTGGCGTCGAAGTTGCCGCTGCCGAGGTTGCCGCGTACTTCTTCCAGGGTCAGCAGGCCGGCACGGCTTTTCGCGCGGAGGGTGAAGTTGTCGATCGCCTGCTTATTGGCGGTCAACTTCGCCAGGCTCAGACCCAATTGCAGGTCGAGGCCGCGCATCAGGTCGATCGGCAGCACCGGCTCGGCGCTCCAGGCTTGTTGGGTCGGTGCGTCGGGCAGTGGTGTGGTGCCGCTTTGCCCGGCGTTGGCGACGCTTTCCTTGACCTCGGCAGTGCGTGCGCCGCTGGCGTCTTTGTCGGCTTTGGGCAGATAGCGGTCGAGGTCGAACTGGTCGCCTTGCAGTTGCACGCGCAGGGCTTGCTTGGCGAAGTCGGCGATGGCGACCTGCCCGGTAAAACTGCTGTCGTCGAGTTTCAGCTTGAGGTCGTCGAAGCTCAGGCTGTTCTCGGTGCCGCTTAGGCGGGTGACCAGTTCGAATTGGCCGAGGGTGGTCTCGTCGCTCATCGGCGGCAGCTTCTGGCCGATGGTGGCGAGGAATTGGCGCAGGTTGAGCGGGGCGATGGACAGGCCGCCGCTGAGTTTGGGTTCCGTGTCCAGATCGCGCACTTTCAGCTCGCCGAGGGCGCGCAACTGGTTGCCGGACAGCTTCAGGCTATTCCACTCGGCGACCTGGGCGGCCAGGTCGACGAGCAGTTGGCCTTGCGCCGAGTAGGTGAGGGTCTGGCCGTCGAAAGGTTCGCCGGAGATTTCCCCGGACAGCTTGGCGTCTTCCAATTGATAACGCTTGAGCACGCGGTCGAAACGCAGCTCGCCCTGCAGCTCGCTACGTGCACGCAGCACCGGCTGGTTGGTGCCGAAGAAGGCGCTGAGTTTGAGCGGGATATTGCTGCCCTCGCGGATCGCTCCGGTGGTCAACTGGATGCTTTCGGCGCTGAATTGCTGGCCTTTCTGCGCGTCGTGGTAGTCGATGCGTGCGCTGTTGACGATCAGGCTGTCGATATCCAGCTTCAGCGGCTGCGGTTTGGACGCGGGGCTGGCGGGTGCGCTCTCGGGGCTGGCCGTGGGCGCATCGGCACTGACGGGTGGTTGCTCGCCCGAGGCTTGCGCCGGGCGGCCGATATCCTCCCAGTTGCTGCGGCCTTTTTCGTCGCGCTGCAGGTTGAGGTTGAGGCCGTCGATGCGGATATCGCTCATCTGTACTTCTTTACGCAGCAGTGGCAGCACGCGTACCGACAGGCCGAGCAGGCGCAGGTCGGCGAACGGTTGCTCGGGCGTGCTGGCGCTGGCCAGGGTGGCGTCGGTCAGCTCCAGGCCGAGCCAGGGAAACAGGCTCCAGCCGATATCGCCTTTGAGGGTCAATTCCAGGTTGGCCTTGTCGCGGGCCAGTTGGCGGATTTCATCTTTATAGTCGTTGGGATCGAACAGGTGGGTCAGGGCGAAGCCCAGCGCCACTATGATCAGCAACAGCCCGAGGAACACCAGACCCAGGATTTTGCCGAGCGCTTTCATGTGCGAGTCCTTGTTTTGGATAACTTAAATAAGTCGCCGAGTATAGCGCCGACCGTCTTTACAGATCATGTAAATGGGCCACACGCTCGGCAATCGCCAGACTGGCCGTCAATCCGGGCGATTCGATGCCGAACAGATTGATCAGGCCGGGCAAGCCGTGATCCTCGGCCGTTTGGATATGGAAGTCGGCAGCCGGTTCCCCGGGGCCTGAGAGTTTCGGTCGGATACCGCTGTAGCCCGGCAGCAAGCGCGCACTGTCGAGCGCTGGGAAGTAGCGACGGATGGCTTGGGCGAAGGGCTCGCGCAGGCCCTCGTCGAGCCGGTAATCGACGCGCTCGAGGTATTCGGTATCCGGGCCGAAGCGCAGCTGGCCGCCGAGATCCAGGGTGGCGTGGACGCCGAGGCCGGCGGTATTGGCTTCGGGCATTGGATAAATCAGGTGCTGGAAGGGCGTGCGGCCGCTGTAACTGAAGTAATGGCCCCGGCATAGATGCAGCTGCGGGATATGTTCGCTGGCCAGGCCCTCGGTGCATTGCGCCAGTTGCTGGGCGAACAGGCCGCCGGCGTTGATCACCCTCTGGGCTTTGAGCTGGAACGGTTCGCCGCTGCTGGTACCGCTGGCGATCCAGCCGTCGGCGCCCGGCTCCAGGCGTTCGACCCGCGTCCGCAGCACAAGCTGCGCACCCTGGTTTTCGGCGGCGGCGAGCAGCGATTGCAGGTAAGCGTGGCTGTCGATGATCCCGGTGCTGGGCGAGAGCAGGGCGGCGACCCCGCGCACCGCGGGTTCGAGCTCGGCGAGTCGGGGCCGTTCGATCGGTTGTAAATCATGCACGCCGCACGCCTCGGCATTGCTCAGCAGGGCGTCGAGTTTGTCGAGTTCGGCGTCGCTGACCGCCACCAGCAATTTGCCGATCCGCCGATGCGCCACTTGATGTTGACGGCACCAGGCGTACAGATGCTCGCGGCCTTCCAGACACAGCTCGGCCTTCAACGAGCCGGGCGCGTAGTAGATACCGGCGTGGATCACTTCCGAATTGCGGCTGGAGGTGTGGCTGCCGATCAGGCTTTCCGCCTCGACTATCAACGTGCTGCGTCCAGGGCTCGCCAGGCGTGCGGCGCAGGCCAGGCCAAGGGCGCCGGCGCCGATAATCAGGGTGTCGATGCTGTCCATGGTGCTTCCAGTTCGGCCTCGATCGATAGCTGGCATTGGCCCGCGAGCATAACAAGCCAGGGTGCCGGGATGGCTGCCGCGTGCGGATTTGCGCCGGTCGGTGGCAAGTCCTCATCGGATAGTCCACCCGTGCGCGCCGCGCCGGTAGCCGCCCAGGTGCAGGCCCGCCTATAATGGCAGCCTTTTTCGCGAGTAATTTCTGGAGCTGGTGATGGCCGAACGTACGGCATTCGTCGAGCGCAATACCCTGGAGACCCAGATCAAGGTCTCGATCAACCTGGATGGCACCGGCAAGGCCAAGTTCGATATCGGCGTGCCCTTTCTCGAGCACATGCTCGACCAGATCGCCCGCCACGGCCTGATCGACCTGGATATCGAGTGCAAGGGCGACCTGCATATCGATGACCACCACACCGTAGAGGACGTCGGCATCACCCTCGGCCAGGCGTTCACCAAGGCCATCGGCGACAAGAAAGGCATGACCCGTTACGGTCATTCCTATGTGCCGCTGGACGAAGCGCTGTCGCGCGTGGTCATCGACTTCTCCGGGCGTCCCGGCCTGCAGATGCACGTGCCTTTCACCCGCGCGGTGGTCGGCGGCTTCGATGTCGATCTGTTCCAGGAGTTTTTCCAGGGTTTCGTCAACCACGCCCTGGTCAGCCTGCATATCGATAACCTGCGCGGCACCAACACCCACCATCAGATCGAAACGGTATTCAAGGCCTTCGGCCGTGCACTGCGCATGGCCGTCGAGCTGGACCCGCGTATGGCCGGGCAGATGCCATCGACTAAAGGCGTGCTTTGATGCAAACGGTTGCAGTGATCGACTACGGCATGGGCAACCTGCATTCGGTGGCCAAGGCCCTCGAACATGTCGGTGCCGGCAAAGTGCTCATCACCAGCGACGCCCAGGTGATCCGCGAAGCCGACCGCGTGGTGTTCCCCGGCGTCGGCGCGATTCGCGATTGCATGGCCGAAATCCGTCGTCTGGGCTTCGATGATTTGGTCCGCGAAGTCAGCGCCGACCGGCCGTTTCTCGGTATTTGCGTGGGCATGCAGGCATTGCTCGAACGCAGCGAAGAGAACGACGGCGTCGACTGCATCGGCCTGTTTCCCGGCCAAGTGCGTTTCTTCGGCAAGGACATGGTCGAAGACGGCGAGCCGCTGAAGGTGCCGCATATGGGCTGGAACGAGGTGCAGCAAAGCGTGGCGCATCCGCTTTGGCACAATATCCCCGACCTGGCGCGCTTCTACTTCGTGCACAGCTATTACATCGAAGCCGGCAAGCCGCAGCAGGTGGTCGGGCGCGGGCATTACGGCAAGGATTTCGCCGCGGCGCTGGCCGAGGGTTCGCGCTTCGCCGTGCAGTTCCACCCGGAGAAGAGCCACACCCACGGCCTGCAATTGCTGCAGAACTTCGCCGCCTGGGATGGGCGTTGGTGAGCCGCAAGCTTCAAGCGGCAAGTCACAAGTTTGATGCGTGCGTGCTTGCAGCTTGAGGCTTGCAGCTTGCCGCTCTTTTGACGTTAGGAAAAAGACATGCTGATTATCCCCGCTATCGATCTTAAAGACGGCGCTTGCGTGCGCTTGCGCCAAGGCCGTATGGATGACTCCACGGTGTTCTCCGACGATCCGGTGAGCATGGCCGCCAAGTGGGTCGAAGGTGGCTGCCGCCGCCTTCACCTGGTCGACCTCAACGGCGCCTTCGAAGGCCAGCCGGTCAACGGCGAGGTGGTCACCGCAATCGCCAAGCGCTATCCGAACCTGCCGATCCAGATCGGCGGCGGTATCCGCTCGTTGGAAACCATCGAGCACTACGTCAAGGCGGGGGTCAGCTACGTGATCATCGGCACCAAGGCGGTCAAGCAGCCGGAATTCGTCGCCGAAGCCTGCAAGGCCTTTCCCGGCAAGGTGATCGTCGGTCTGGACGCCAAAGACGGTTTCGTCGCCACCGACGGCTGGGCCGAAGTCAGCGCGGTGCAGGCAATCGACCTGGCCAAACGCTTCGAGGCCGACGGCGTGTCCGCCATCGTTTATACCGACATCGCCAAAGACGGCATGATGCAGGGCTGTAATATCCCCTACACCGTGGCACTGGCCAACGCCACGCGGATTCCGGTGATCGCCTCCGGCGGCATCCACAACATCGGCGATATCCAGGCGCTGCTGGACACCAATACGCCGGGCATCATCGGCGCCATCACCGGACGGGCCATCTACGAAGGCACCCTGGATGTGGCCGAAGCCCAGGCGCTTTGCGACCTGAAATACAAAGACGAATAAACCAGCCGCACCTGTGACGGTTTTCGGTGCGCGCGGCGCACCCTACGAGAGAGATTGCCATGGCCCTCGCCAAACGCATCATCCCCTGCCTCGACGTGGACAACGGCCGCGTGGTCAAGGGCG
>CBIHQF010000172.1:0-7446 GCA_966211665.1 uncultured Pseudomonas sp.
TAACTGCATCGACTCATCGTCGTTGACCATGGACTCAACATACAAGGGTGGATGAAAAAGGCGCCAGCTACGCGCCCCGCCCCACCCGCGCTTTTGTAGCCCGGATGCAACCCGGGGAGCGATCTCAACCGCAAAACCGCTCCCGGATTGCATTCGGGCTACCTGAGTAAAATCGTGGCCTCCCGCAAAGATCGCGGCCTAGGCCGCTCCTACCGAAGACGTCAGGGTCGCTCCAACGTCAATCTGCACCCAGCAAAAAGCCGGCTACCAGAGCCGGCTTTTTGTTGTCCGCATTCAATCCTGCTTCAGCAATTCGCGCAAACCGTCGCCGATCGAGGTGGCCTCCGGCAAGCGGTAGCTGGCCTGCAGACGCCGGGTATCGGCGCGGGAGTGGCGGATATCGCCAGCGCGCGCTGCCTGGTGCTCGACCGCGGGCAGGCCGCCGCACAACTCGCCGATCTCGGCCAACAACTGGTTCAGGCTGATCGCCTGACTCCAGCCGACATTGACTGCACCCTGCACCACCTGCGGCATATGCAATGCCTGGGTCAGCAGCGCCAGCAGATCACCGATATAGAAAAAATCGCGGGTCTGCTCACCGTCGCCGAACACCGTGATCGGCAGGCCTTGCCGGGCCCGCTGGGTAAAGATGCTGATCACCCCGGAATACGGCGAGGAAGGGTCCTGGCGCGGGCCGAAGATGTTGAAGAAGCGAAAAATTGCCGGTTCCAGGCCATGCTGGCGGCGATAGAAATCGAGGTAATGCTCGCTCGCCAACTTGTCCGCGGCGTAAGGCGTCAGCGGTGCCTTGGCGGTGTCTTCGTCGGTCGCCTGGCCTTCACCGTTATTGCCATAGACCGCCGCGCTGGAGGCGAACAGCACCCGCTTTACGCCATGCCGACGCATGGCTTCGCAGACATTCAGGGTGCCGACGAAATTGCTCTGATGGGTCGCCACCGGATCGTCCACCGATGCCTGTACCGAGGCCACCGCCGCCAGGTGCGCGACCGCATCGCAACCGGCGACGGCGGCACCGACCGCGGAGGCATCGGCGACATCGCCCTGAATGAAGCGCAGCCGCGGATTATCCAGCGCCAGATTAGCCAGCTTGCCCATCGACAGGTTATCCAACACTCGCACGCCATGGCCCTGGACCAATAGCGCGTCGACCAGATGCGAGCCAATAAAGCCGGCGCCGCCGGTTACCAGAATTTCAGCCATGGCGGTAATAACGATCCAGTAGACCCGGCAATCCCGAGCGCCAGGCACGCGGTTTGATGCCGAAGGTATGCAGAATTTTCTTGCACGCGAGCACCGCGTGCTGCGGCTCTTCGCGGGCATCGGGGCGCGCCGCATGGGCCTGGGCGACTATTTCCTCGACCAGGTTGCTGCGGAAGTTGCGCGCCTCGCTCAACACCGCCTGGCCCAGCGCCAGCGAGGTGGTCGCCTCGTGACCACCATAGTGATAAGTGCCCCACAATGGCGTCTGGCAATCGAGCTGCTTGAGCACGGCGAGAATCACCCGCGCTGCATCGTCCACCGGCGTCGGATTGCCGCGGCGGTCGTCGGCCAGCTGCACGCTGTCCAGACGCTCGGCGCGAGTCAGAAAACGCCCGAGCAAGCCGTCCTTACTGTCGTCCAGCAACCAGCCGAAACGCAGCAACACATGCCGCGGGCAGGTCGTGCGCACGCACTGCTCCAACCGCCATAGCGCCTGGCCGCGCACGCCCAGGGGCGCCGGCTCCTCTTTCTCGCTGTAGGCCATGGCCCGCGAGCCATCGAATACCCGGTAGCTGGACGGTTGCAGAAGCATGATTTCATGGTGCTGACACAGCTCGGCGAGACGCTCGACCGCCCGCTCCTGGTCGGCGAACCGCTCGGCGCTGACCTCTCCGGATTGAAACCAATCGAAGTAGTAGGCCAGGTTGATCAGGGCATCGGGGCGGGTATCGTCGAGCAATTGGGTCAGACTCGCAGGATCCCAACCGGCCTCCGGCGGCTTCGGCGCGAGAAAGCCGATGTCTTCCTCGGCGCCGAGGCGAATCAACGCATGCCCGAGTGCGTTACCGCCGCCCAGCAGCATCAGCCGCATACGCATGATAAAGCGCTAACTCAGGCGATCAGAACGGGATGTCGTCGTCGAAGCTGTCGTAGTCCTGCGCCGGCTGGGCAGCCTGCTGCGGGGCCGGACGCGGGGCCGACTGCGGCTGAGGCGCGCGCTGCGGGGCCGGGCGTTGCTGACGCGGGGCGGAATCGCCACCGGCATTGTCCGGACGGCCGCCGAGCAGCTGCATGGTGCCCTGCATGTCGACGATGATCTCGGTGGTGTAACGCTTGATGCCGTCTTTTTCCCACTCGCGGGTTTGCAGCTTGCCTTCGATATACACCTGCGAGCCTTTGCGCAGGTACTCGCCGGCGATCTCGGCGACCTTGCCGAACCGCGACACGCGATGCCACTCGGTTTTCTCGACCTTCTGACCAGTCTGCTTGTCGGTCCACTGTTCGCTGGTCGCCAGGCTCAGGTTGGTGACCGCGTTGCCGCTGGGCAGGTAGCGGGTTTCCGGGTCCTGTCCGCAGGTGCCGACCAGAATGACTTTGTTAACCCCACGGGCCATAACGTTCTCCTAGGCTTTCACGCCGTTGGCGCCGGCTCGATGAGGCGCTCAAGGGACGTGCGATCCAATTGTTGGGTATCGACTTTGATATAGATGGCCGCTTCATCGGCCACCACCACGGCATCCGCCACTCCGGGCACAGCCTGTAAACGCTCGGCCAGCCCCACTTCGCACAATGCCGCTGCTGAAAGCGGCAGGCGCAGGCTGGTGACATAAGGCGGTTCGCGCATAGTAACAGCAAAGCCCAGCCAAAGAAGAGCCATGCCCGCGCAACCCAGGAACACGCCCGACAAGCCGTAATGCTGATACGCCCAGCCGCCGAGAATGCCGCCCAGGGCCGCACCTAGAAATTGGCTGGTGGCGTACACGCCCATCGCCGTGCCTTTGCCGCCGGCCGGGGCGATCTTGCTGATCAGCGAAGGCAGGGATGCCTCCAGCAGATTGAACGCGGTGAAGAACACCACGGCGCCCAACACCAACGCGCGCAAATTGCTGCCGAACAACCAGAAATACAGCTCGCAGAGCAGCAACACCGCCACCGCACCAACCAGTATGTGCCTCATCCGGCGCTGCTTCTCGCCATAGATGATGAAAGGCACCATGCCGAAGAAACCCACCAGCAGCGCCGTCAGATACACCCACCAGTGCTCTTCCCTAGGCAAACCGCCCTGCTCCACCAAAGCCAACGGCAAGGCGATGAAGCTGGCCATGAGAATGGCGTGCAAAGCCAGAATGGCGAAATCCAAGCGCAGCAGATCGGGGTTGCGCAGGGTCGGCAGCAGCGCCTGTTTAGCCACCCCGGATTCGCGATGCCGTAACGGGCCGGCCGAATTCGGCACCAGGCCGGCGACGATAAGGATGCCGAGCAACGCCATGGCACCAGTGGCCCAGAACAGCCCGGACAAGCCAAATGCCCGCGTCAGCAACGGCCCCACCACCATGGCCACGGCGAACGACAGGCCGATGCTCATGCCGATCATGGCCATGGCCTTGGTCCGGTGTTGCTCGCGGGTCAGGTCGGAGAGCAGCGCCATCACCGCCGCGGAAATCGCCCCGGCGCCTTGCAGCACGCGACCTGCGATCACGCCCCAGATCGAATCGGCGTTAGCCGCCAGGACACTGCCGGCGGCGAAGATCAACAAGCCGGCATAGATCACCGGTCGGCGACCGATACGGTCGGAGAGCATGCCAAAGGGCATCTGCAGGAAAGCCTGGGTCAGGCCGTAAGCGCCAATCGCCAAACCGATCAACGCGGGCGTGCTGTCGGTCAGCTCCATGCCATAGGTCGCCAATACCGGCAACACCATGAACATACCGAGCATGCGGAATGCGAACACCAGCGCCAGCCCACCGGCCGCACGGGTTTCACTGCCACTCATGCGCTCGTTGTGCGGGTCGTGCATGAAAAACGCCTTGTCGAAATAGTCGGCGATTATAGGGTCTGTTGACGCTTCGCGGCGAGCCGCGTTGCTATGGCAAATGGTCCTCCGTCGCGACTGCATCGAAGCGTCAACAGACCCGAAGCACTCAATCAATACGGCACAGCAGTGACGCTTTGCCGCCCCGCCTCTCGGGGCCGTATACTCGATGGTTTTCCGCCCGCCATGCGAGGCCGTTGTTAGGGCGCCTCTGAAAGTGTTGGCGACGACTGCATGGATGCAGGAGGTAGAGCGAAGCAGGAAGCCCGAGCCGAGGCCGCCAGCGCGAGGCGCAACGACCAACGGGAGTAACAGCCGCAGGCTGGCCCGCTGGGCGAGCGCCAGCGAGTCAAAGTGGCGAAAAGCGCAGTTTACGCGCTGTAAATGAGCATTTGAGCCTGCTTTTAACGAAGCGATGGCAACGCAGACAGCTTTTAGAGGTTCCCTAAGTGGACAAGATTCTGATTCGGGGGGCTCGCACCCATAACCTGAAAAACATCGACCTGACCCTGCCGCGCGACAAGCTGATCGTGATCACCGGCCTGTCCGGCTCCGGCAAGTCGTCGCTGGCCTTCGACACGCTTTATGCCGAGGGCCAGCGCCGTTATGTCGAATCGCTGTCGGCCTATGCCCGGCAGTTCCTCTCGATGATGGAAAAGCCCGATGTCGATACCATCGAAGGGCTGTCGCCGGCGATTTCCATCGAGCAGAAATCCACCTCGCACAACCCGCGCTCCACCGTCGGCACCATCACCGAAATCTACGATTACCTGCGTCTGCTGTATGCCCGCGCCGGTATCCCGCGATGCCCGGATCACGACCTGCCGCTGGAAGCGCAAACCATCAGCCAGATGGTCGACCAGGTATTGGCGCTGCCCGAAGGCAGCAAGCTGATGCTGCTGGCGCCGATCGTGCGCGAGCGCAAGGGCGAGCATCTGGCGATCTTCGACGAGTTGCGTGCCCAGGGTTTCGTGCGCGTACGGGTCAACGGCAAGATTTACGAGCTGGACGAACTGCCCAAGCTGGATAAGCAGAAGAAGCACAGCATCGACGCCGTGGTCGACCGCTTCAAGGCCCGCGGCGATCTGCAGCAGCGTTTGGCCGAATCCTTCGAAACCGCGCTCAAGCTGGCCGATGGTCTCGCCCTGATCGCTCCTATGGAAGGAGAAGAAGGCGAAGAAATCATCTTCTCCGCGCGTTTCGCCTGCCCGGTGTGCGGGCACTCGATCAGCGAGCTGGAGCCCAAGCTGTTCTCGTTCAACAACCCGGCCGGCGCCTGCCCGACCTGCGACGGCCTGGGGGTGAAACAGTTCTTCGACACCAAGCGCCTGGTCAACGGCGAGCTGACCCTGGCCGAAGGCGCGATCCGCGGCTGGGACAGGCGCAACGTCTATTACTTCCAGATGCTCGGCTCCCTGGCAAACCATTACGGTTTCAGCCTGGAAATGCCGTTCGACGGGCTCAGCGCCGAACACCAGAAGTGCATTCTGTTCGGCAGCGGCACACAGAACATCGACTTCAAGTACCTCAACGACCGCGGCGATATCGTCAAACGCTCGCACCCCTTCGAAGGCATAGTGCCGAACCTCGAGCGCCGCTACCGCGAGACCGAATCGACCAGCGTGCGCGAAGAGCTGGCCAAGTTTCTCAGCACCCAGGCCTGCCAGGACTGTCGCGGCACCCGCCTGCGCCGCGAAGCGCGGCATGTATGGGTCGGCGAGAAAACCCTGCCGGCGGTCACCGGCATGCCGATCGGCGACGCCGCCGACTATTTCGCCAGCCTCGCGCTGAGCGGCCGCCGCGGCGAGATCGCCGAGAAGATCCTCAAGGAAATCCGCGAGCGCTTGCAGTTCCTGGTCAATGTCGGCCTCGACTACCTGACCCTGGACCGCAGCGCGGACACCCTGTCCGGCGGCGAGGCGCAGCGCATCCGCCTGGCCAGCCAGATCGGCGCCGGCCTGGTCGGGGTCATGTACATCCTCGACGAACCTTCGATCGGCCTGCATCAGCGCGACAACGAGCGCCTGCTCGGCACCCTGAAACATCTGCGCGATATCGGCAACACGGTGATAGTCGTCGAACACGACGAAGACGCCATCCGCCTGGCCGACTATGTGGTGGATATCGGCCCCGGCGCCGGCGTGCACGGCGGTCAGATCGTCGCCCAGGGCACCGCGGCCGAAGTCATGGCCCACCCGGATTCGCTGACCGGCAAATACCTCTCAGGCCGGGTGAAGATCGAAGTGCCGGCCAAGCGCACGCCGCGCAACAAAAAAGCCATGCTGAAGATCAAGGGCGCACGCGGCAACAACCTGCGCAACGTCGACCTGGAAATTCCGGTCGGCCTGCTGACCTGCGTCACCGGCGTGTCCGGCTCGGGCAAGTCGACGCTGATCAACAACACCCTGTTCCCGCTCAGCGCCACAGCCCTGAACGGCGCCACCACCCTGGAAGCCGCCGCCCACGACAGCATCGACGGCCTGCAACATCTGGACAAGGTGGTGGACATCGACCAGAGCCCGATCGGCCGCACCCCGCGCTCGAACCCGGCGACCTATACCGGCCTGTTCACCCCGATCCGCGAGCTGTTCGCCGGCGTGCCGGAGTCGCGTTCGCGCGGTTATGGCCCGGGGCGTTTCTCCTTCAACGTCAAGGGCGGGCGTTGCGAGGCCTGCCAGGGCGATGGCCTGATCAAGGTCGAGATGCACTTCCTGCCGGATATCTACGTGCCCTGCGATGTGTGCAAGAGCAAGCGCTACAACCGCGAAACCCTGGAAGTGAAGTACAAGGGCAAGAACATCACCGAAGTGCTGGACATGACCATCGAGGAAGCGCGGGCGTTCTTCGATGCCGTGCCGGCCCTGGCGCGCAAGCTGCAAACGTTGATGGACGTGGGCCTGTCCTATATCAAGCTGGGGCAGAGCGCGACCACCCTGTCCGGCGGCGAGGCGCAGCGGGTCAAGCTGAGCCGCGAGCTGAGCAAGCGCGATACCGGCAAGACCCTGTATATCCTCGACGAACCGACCACCGGCCTGCACTTCGCCGATATCCAGCAATTGCTCGACGTGCTGCACCGCCTGCGCGACCACGGCAACACCGTGGTGGTGATCGAGCACAACCTGGACGTGATCAAGACCGCCGATTGGCTGGTCGATCTCGGTCCGGAAGGCGGTTCCAAGGGTGGCCAGATAATCGCGTGCGGCACCCCGGAAGAAGTCGCCGAAATGCCGCAATCGCACACCGGCTACTTCCTCAAGCCACTGCTGGAGCGGGACAGGGCCTGACAGGCCTTATAAAAAAGTCAGAACGGGTCTCCCCGTTCTGACTTTTTCTTGTCTGCCGGGCCTTGGACCGACGGCGCTTAGCAGGCCGTTGAAAAATGTAGGCGACGACTGCATGGATGCAGGAGGTAG
>CBIHQF010000173.1:0-7415 GCA_966211665.1 uncultured Pseudomonas sp.
AGCAGGTTCTGCAGGCTGACCTAATACTCCTGCTGCCCCTGGGCGTCGGTGCTCAGGGTGATCGCCGGAATCGACAGCGGGTTTTCCGCGGCGAACGCCAGCGGCGCGGCCAGGGTGAACAGCACAAGCAACAGCAGGCGCGATGCGCTCATCAAGACTTGTCCTTCTGATCCTTACCCAGGAGCTCCATCAGACGCTGGGCGAACTCGGGGCTCGCCGGCTCGCCATCGGGCAAATGCACCGGCTCGGCCATGACATGCAAGGGGGTGATCCGGCCGGGCGTCAGGCCGAGCAGAATCTGCTCGGAACCGACCTGCACCAGGACCAGACGATCGCGCGGACCGAGCGCCTGGCTGGCCAACAGTTTGATCACCTGGCCGCTGCGTGGGCTCATTTGCTGCACGCGGCGCATCAACCAGGCGAGCAGGAAAATCAAACCGACCACCACCAGCAAGCCGAGCAGCAATTGACCCAACTGCGCACCGAAACCGCTTTCGCCGATGGGCTTGGCCGCTTGCGCCGCGGGTTCCGCGGCCAGCGCAGCGAAGGGCGAGAACAACAGGATTGCGAGGATTCTGGTCATGGCGTCAGCGCAACTTCTGAATACGTTCGCTGGGACTGATCACATCCGTCAAACGAATGCCGAACTTCTCGTTGACCACCACCACTTCGCCGTGGGCGATCAAGGTGCCGTTGACCAGCACGTCGAGCGGCTCGCCAGCCAGGCGGTCGAGTTCGATCACCGAGCCCTGGTTCAGCTGCAACAGGTTGCGGATGGTGATGTTGGTGTTGCCCACCTCCATGGAGATCGACACCGGGATATCCAGAATCACATCCAGGTTCGGCCCTTCCAGGCTCACTGGCAGGTTGGGTTTGGCGACGCTGCCGAACTCCTCCATGGGCGCGCGCGGCGGCGCGGGTTGCGCTGTCCCGCCAGCCGCCAACATGGCGTCGATATCGTCCTGGCCCGCGGTGTCGCCGGCCTCCGACAGTGCGGCGGCCCACTCATCGGCCAGTGCTTGCTCCTCGGGGGAGGTGGTTTCTTCGTCGTCTGCCATCGTCTTTCCTCGGCTGGCTCAAAGGGGGTTAGCCGCGCAATCGCTCAGCGCTGGCGGTCGATTGGTTCGATGATCTGGAAGGCCAGGTTGCCCTTGTGGGCGCCCAGCTTGACCTTGAAGGCCGGCACGCCGTTGGCGCGCATGATGACCTGGTCGGGCATCTCCACCGGGATGACGTCGCCGGGCTGCATGTGCAGGATGTCGCGCAGGCGCAATTGGCGTTTGGCCACGGTGGCGCCCAGGGGCACGCTGACATCGAGAATGTCCTCGCGCAGCGACTTGACCCAACGCTCGTCCTGGTCGTCGACATCGGACTGAAAACCGGCATCGAGCATTTCGCGAATCGGCTCGATCATCGAATAGGGCATGGTGATATGCAGGTCGCCGCCACCGCCGTCCAATTCGATGTGGAAGGTCGAAACGACTATGACTTCGCTGGGGCTGACTATGTTGGCCAGGGCCGGGTTGACCTCCGAGTTGACGTACTCGAAGTTGATATCCATGACCGCATGCCAAGCTTCCTTGAGGTCGACGAACGCCTGATCCAGCACCATGCGTACCACGCGCAACTCGGTCGGGGTGAACTCGCGGCCCTCGATCTTGGCGTGGCGGCCATCGCCGCCGAAGAAGTTATCGACCAGTTTGAATACCAATTTGGCATCCAGAATGAACAGACCGGTACCGCGCAACGGCTTCATCTTCACCAGGTTGAGGCTGGTCGGCACGTACAGCGAATGCACGTACTCGCCGAACTTCATCACCTGCACACCGCCCACGGCGACGTCGGCGGAGCGGCGCAACAAATTGAACATGCTGATGCGGGTATAACGGGCGAAACGTTCGTTGATCATTTCCAGGGTCGGCATGCGCCCACGAACGATACGATCCTGACTGGTCAGGTCGTATTGCTTGACGCTACCCGGCTCGGCCGCATCTTCGGTTTCGACCAAGCCGTCGTCGACGCCATGCAGGAGCGCATCGATTTCATCCTGGGACAGCAGGTCCTGTACGGCCATGCTCGGCTCCTGACTACTGCAACACTAGATTAGTGAATAACACGCGCTCGATCGCCACCTTGCCGGTTTCCTTCTCGGCCAATTCCTGCACGCTGGCAGTGGCTTGCTGGAGCAGCATTTCCTTGCCAACGGGGGTGATCAGGGCATCGAAATCCTGGCTGGAGAACAGCATCACCAAGCGATTGCGCAGCACCGGCATATGTACCTTGAGCGCATCCAGCGCGGCCTGGTCGCGCGCCATCAGCGCCACGCTGACCTGCATGTAGCGGGCGCGTCCCTTGTGTTTGAAGTTGACCACGAAGGCCGGCATCAGCTCTTCGTAGATCGCCGGTTGTTTGAGCGGCGCGGCGCTGGCCACCTCTTCGGTTTTGGCCTCGCTCTTGTCCGCATTCTTGCTCAAGACGAACCAGGTGCCGCCAACGGACAGACCCACGGCCAGGAGTAGCACCACCACGATCAGGATAATTAGTTTCATTTTGCCGGCCGGCTTGACCACCTCGGCTGGCGCGGTGTCTTGCGGCGGGTTTTTCTTAGCCATGCCAATAATCCGTCGATTTTCGCAGCTCTATACGCTTTCAAAGGGTTAGGAGCAAGTGTTATGCCAGCTTATGAACAATAGCAGCCATGGCCCGCTGGCAACGACCGAACGCCCGGCAACCGCGTATCCGCACACGAGCGATGCTCCCTGCAACACGGAATGCCCCCCTGAAAGCACCTCGCCCGCGTCTCTTTCGAGGCGCGGGCGAGGTGCAGTTTAGATCAGTGCCACGGCCGACTACAGCGCTAAGCATATCAGGCGTAATAATCGACCATACCGCGGGTACCGGCGAGCTGGCCGTTGTTCGATTCCATACGATGCTCCGACACGGCTTCGTCTAGCGCATCCAAGGGATCGTTGCCGGCATTGCCGCGCCCCCTACCCTCGCCCTCCTGGCCTTGCCAACCGCGACTGAGCGACTGGTCGGAGACATTCACATCGAGGGTGTCCATGCCCTGCTGGGCGAAGAGCTCGCGCAGGCGGTGCATCTGCCCTTCCAACGCGTCGCGCACGTTGGCGTTGGGGCTGGCGAAGGTCACCTGGGTTTGCTCCTGGTTCATGTTGATGCGCACCTCGAGGCGCCCCAACTCGGCGGGGTCCAACTGGATCTCGGCGGACTTGAGGTTCTGACTGGACAGCCACATCACCCGGTCGACCACCGCCTCGCTCCAGCCGCCTTGCTGCATGGCCACCGGCGAACCGGGCACCAGGGCGGCGCGCTGGGCCGATGCGGTTTGCTGGCCGATCGCCTGGCTCAGCGCATTGAGCTTGCTGACGAAGTTTTCCGGCCGGGTATCGGCCGAACTTTCCTTGAGCGCTTCGAGGCCTTCGGCGGTGAGTTCGAGCAGCGGCACTTCGCCCGCCTCGGTCGCATCCGGCTCCGCTTGCAGCGCGCCCATCGCGGCCATGGCAGTGGCGAAGCCTTGCCCGGCGTTCAAAGCCGCCTGGCCGGCCTGCGCCGCCGGGGAGCCCTGCGCGGCCGCCTCGGCCTTGCCCATCTCAAGCGCCAGCTTTACCGCCGGCAACTGATTGAGCGCATCGATGTCCGCATCGAAGCTCGCCTCGGTCAGGCTCGCCGGTCCCGAACCGACTAAATTGGCGCCGACGGGCAGCCCCTCGGGCTCGCCTTCCAGCTCCAGACCGAGTTCGCCATCGATATCGCCGGCGGTTTCGGGACTCATCCCAAACAGCAGCAACGGATCCAGTACCGGCGACTGCAACGCAGGGTCGGTCGGCAAGGGATTGCCACTTTCGGCAACGGCCGGCTGCTGGGCGGCAGTCTCGCTATCGCTGGCGGATTCGTCCGCAGCCGTGGATTGCGTATCGCGGCTCGGCTTGGCAGACGCATCGGAACGCTCGGCGGCCTTCGCCTGACGCTCTTTGGCATACACCTGGGCGAAGCTGGAAGCCTCGTTCCTACGCGGTTCCGGCGCTTTATCGGGTGCTTTTGCCGCAGTGCTTTTCGGCTTTATATCAGGAGCCGATTTGAGCAGCAGATCGGGAGCAACGGACATGGATAGTCTCCGTTCGGTATGGGTCGTAACGGAGGGATTGCAAAGGCTGGGCCAAGATACCGACAACGGCCGTTCAAGGCCTTGGGCTCAATAGATATTTCCGCGCCCGGGCGGTTTTTTATATCCGATAACGTTGGCGTTCGGATTTCAGCAAGATGCGTACGATAGCGAACTCGCGCTCCACCTGTTCGATCAGCTCCGGCGCCTCGGCCAGCAACTCGCGGCGGCCGACTTCCTCCAGTTGTTTACACAGCCCGGCCAGCATCAGGGCGCCCATATTGCTGCAACTACCTTTGAAGCTGTGGGCGGCCAAACGCAAATTTTGCGCATCGCCCGTTCGTTCGGCCTGGCGCAACAGGCGCAAGCGTTCTTCGGAGTCGGCCAGAAAAGTATCCAGCAGAACCGGATACTCGTCTTCCATGACGTCCTGCAATGCAGCCAGAACAGCACTATCTAGATGAATGTCGGACAAGGGACGCTCCCCGAACATAAGGCGTCGGATTATGCCTCAGCTGACCATGAAAACTCCACGCTAACCCCTCGGCCGTCGTCGGCCAGGGTGCAGCGCTCGCTCAACTGCCGAATCAGCGCCAGGCCCCGACCGAACAACCGATCGGCATGCAGCTGCTGGTCCAGAATAGCTTGCCCGTCGAAGCCCGCGCCGCTGTCCTCGACTCGCACGATCAAGCGCCCACCCAGGTGCTCGGGCAACAGTTGCAAGTGAAAACGCACATAACCCTCACCGAGATCGGCGAGGCGCTCGCTGCGCTGCCGGTAATACTCGGCGAAACCTTCGGCATTGCGCTTGAGCGCCGAATCCAGCCCCAGCACGCCATGCTCCAGGGCGTTCGAATAAAGCTCGGCCAACACGCTGAACAACGCGCCGCCCTGAGGGCGCAGGCCCTGTACCTCGAGCAGCAACTGCAGGAGGAACGGCAAGGGGTTGAAGCGCTGCAAGGTCTCGCCGCGGAATTCGAAACTGGCAGACCAATCCAACGGACTGCTTTGCCCGCTATCGGCGAAGCGCAATGGCGGACGATCGAGCAGCGCCTCATCGATCATGCTGATTTCCACCAGACTGACATCGTCCTGCGGCTCGCCGCTGAAATGGGCGAGCGCCTGGCGGATCTCGGAAAACAGTTGCGCCGGCTCGCGGTTATTGGCGAACACCTCGAGCAAGCGCGCTTCGCCGAATAACTCGGCCTGGTCGTTAGGGGCTTCCAGCACGCCATCCGAGAGCAGAAAGATGCGGTCGCCGGTCTGAATCGGATAGACCTCGCAGCTGTCGTTGAACTGCGCGGGCTCCAGGATACCCAGCGGCAGATGTCGCGATACCAAGGGCGCACGCTCGCCGCCATGGAGCAAGTAGCCATCGGGCAAGCCGCCGTTCCATACCTCGATCACATGGCGCTGAAAACTCAGGTTGAGCACGGTGGCGCAGCAGAACACCCCCACCGGCAGGATGTGCTTGAGCTTGGCGTTGAGTTCGCGAAGAATTTCAGCCAGGCAATGCCCTTTCGCCGTCATGCCGTAGAACACTTCGGCCAGCGGCATGGCGCCGATCGCCGCCGGCAAACCATGGCCAGTGAAATCCCCCAACAGCACGTGCATGCCGCCCGACGGCTTGTAGGCGGCCAGCAGCAAATCGCCGTTGAACAGCGCATAGGGCGATTGCAGGTAGCGGATGTTCGGTGCGGCCAGGCAGCCGGAATGCGCCACCTTGTCGAATACCGCCTTGGCCACCCGCTGCTCGGTCAGCAGATGTTCGTTGTGTTTGGCGATCAGATCGCGCTGTTGCAACACCGTCTCGTGCAAACGGCGCAGGCGATCCATTGCCTTGATCTTGGCTTCGAGAATCACCCGGTTGTAGGGCTTGGCGAGAAAGTCGTCACCGCCGGCCTCCAGGCAACGCACCAGGGCTTCGCCTTCGGTCAGCGAAGTCAGAAAGATGATCGGCACCAGCGATTCGCCGGCCATCTGCTTGATCCGCCGCGCGGCTTCGAAGCCATCCATCAATGGCATCAAGGCGTCCATCAGCACCAACTGCGGGCGCTCCTGCTCGAACAGCGCGACCGCCTCCAGACCGTTGCCCGCGGTCAGGCTACGATGGCCCTGGCGACTGACGATAGTGGACAACAACATGCGGTCGGCCGCGTTGTCCTCGACGATCAGAATGGACAAACTCGCTGGCATGCTGACAACCGGCTCAGACGATCTGGAACAACTGTTCGAAATTGGAGATAGCAAGAATCTTGCGTACGTCCGGGTTGCAGTTGAGCAGGCGGATCTGCGACTGATCGCCACCGGCGTGATCGCGCAGCAGCAACAGCATGCCCAACGCGGAGCTGTCGAGGTAGGTGGTGCCTTTAAGGTCCACTACATAGCTCTTCGGTGTGGTATTGACGCGTTCGTAGGCATCGCGAAACTCTTGATGCGCACCGAAATCGAAGCGCCCTTGAATCACTATGGTCAACTCTTGCCCATCGGATGATGACAGCGAGGTGATGGCCATGAACTACTCCTTTCTTCAGCCGGACAGTCGATGACGCGCCTGCTCGGCAGCCGGTCGAAGTCCGCCGCGAGTAGCCAAGTGCGTAATCCGCATGGAGAAGATGTAGCACCCAGAACCGTTAACGGCAACTGCCAATCAGCTCAAATCTCTACCGCTCAGGCGTTGCGCCAACTCGTCGAGGAGTTTTTGCTCGCGTTTGTCCTCGGCCTGGCGCGCTTCCTCCCGATAGCGCTCGACCAACTTGCGCAAGCCTTCGAGGCGGGCGTAGCGCTGCTGCCAGGTCTCTTTCGCGCGTTCGGCATTCTGCCGGTGCCATTCCATGGTGTTGCGCTGTTGGCCGATGGCGGTTTCCAGTTGCGAGAGAAAGCGCTGGTAGTTCATCAGCCATTGGCCGGATACGCCGCGTTGACCCTCATCGATCCACTGTTGCTGGTAATCGCTGCGGTAGTGTTCCAGCTCGCCCAATTTGACCTCGGCCTGGCTGAGCAGCCCCTGGCAATGCCCCAACTGCAAGGCGGCTTCACGCTCGGCGCGCTCGGCCATCGCCACCACCGGCGCCAAACGCGCGGCACGATTCTGCGCCATGCCTTAAGAGGCCGGCGCGGCGGCGGGTTTGAAGGTGGCCGCGAGCAAATCGCCGCTGCGCTGCAGGTCTTCGCTGTCGCGCAGGCCTTGGCGCAGGTACTTGAGCATCGCCGGATGCCGCGCGATGGCCAGGTCGGTATCGGCGTCGCCACCGGGCACGTAGGCACCGACGCTGATCAGATCGCGGCGTTG
>CBIHQF010000174.1:0-7395 GCA_966211665.1 uncultured Pseudomonas sp.
CGCGCAGCTTGCCGTTGACCTGAATCACCAGGCTCAGGCTGTCCTGCACCAGGGCCGACTCGTCCACCTGCGGCCACTGTGCGTCGATGATCGCATCGTCATGGCCCAGTTCGTGCCACAACTGGTGGCTGATATGCGGGGTGATGGGCGCGAGCAGCAGGGCCACGGTTTCCAGGCCTTCGTGGAGCAGGGCGCGGTCCTGTTCGCTGCTCTGCGCGGCTTTTTCCAGCACGTTCATCAGGGTCATCACCTGGGCGATGGCGGTGTTGAATTTGTGATGCTGGCCGATATCGACGCTGGCCTGCTTGATCGCCAGGTGGATGGCGCGGCGCACGTCTTTCTGCGCATCGCTCAGCGAGCTAGTGTCCAGCGCGCCCGGCAAGCCCTGGCTGACGTGGCCCTGGGCCAGGCGCCAGACGCGGCGCAGGAAGCGGTTGCCGCCCTCGACGCCTGAGTCCGACCATTCCAGGCTCATATCCGGCGGCGAGGCGAACATCATGAACAGGCGGCAAGTATCGGCGCCGTAGGCATCGATCATCGCCTGCGGGTCGACACCGTTGTTCTTCGACTTGGACATCTTCTCGGTGCCGCCGATCTCGACCGGCAGGCCGTCGCTTTTCAGCTTGGCGGCGAGCACCTTGCCTTTGCCGTCGCGCTCGATTTCCACGTCCGCCGGGTTGAACCAATCCTTGCCGCCGTTTTCCAGTACGCGGTAGTAGGTGTCGGCGACGACCATGCCCTGGGTCAGCAAGTTCTTGAACGGCTCGTCCGAGGACAGCAGGCCCTCGTCGCGCATCAGCTTGTGGAAGAAGCGCGCGTACAGCAGGTGCAGAATCGCGTGTTCGATACCGCCGATATATTGATCGACCGGTAGCCAGTGGTTGGCCGCTTGCGGGTCGACCATGCCGCCGGTGTAGTGCGGCGAGGCGTAGCGGGCGAAGTACCAGGACGACTCGACGAAGGTGTCCATGGTGTCGGTTTCGCGCTTGGCCGGGGCGCCGCACTTGGGGCAGCTGCACTCATAAAACTCCGGCATGCGCGCCAGCGGCGAACCGGCGCCGTCCGGCACCACGTCTTCGGGCAGGACCACCGGCAGCTGATC
Organism: uncultured Pseudomonas sp.; assembly: GCA_966211665.1. Lineage (GTDB taxonomy): Bacteria > Pseudomonadota > Gammaproteobacteria > Pseudomonadales > Pseudomonadaceae > Aquipseudomonas. The sequence continues at coordinate 1,103 of CBIHQF010000174.1, forward strand.
TTCCGGCACCGGCACATCGCCGCAGCTGTCGCAATGGATGATCGGGATCGGGCAGCCCCAATAGCGCTGGCGGCTGATGCCCCAGTCGCGCAGGCGGAACTGCGTGCGAGCCTGACCGAGGCCCTTCTTTTGTAGCGCGACTTCCATGGCGTCGAAGGCGCCGTCGAAGTCCAGGCCATCGAATGCGCCCGAGTTGATCAGCTCACCGTGCTCACCATAGGCGTCCTGCCACGGCGCGGGCGTTTCGTCACCGGCGCTGGTGCGCACCACGGGTTTGATAGGCAGGTCGTACTTGGTCGCAAAGGCAAAGTCGCGTTCGTCATGGGCCGGAACGGCCATCACAGCCCCTTCGCCGTAGTTCATCAGTACGTAGTTGGCGACCCAGACCGGCAGCAACTCGCCGGTCAGTGGGTGCTGCACGCGCAGGGAAGTGGCGAGACCTTTCTTTTCCTGGGTGGCGATGTCGGCTTCGGCGACGCCGCCACGCTTGCATTCGTCGATGAAGGCCTGCAGCTCGGAGTTATCCGTCGCAGCAAGGGTAGCCAGTGGATGTTCGGCGGCGACGGCGACGTAGGTAGCGCCCATCAGGGTATCGGGGCGAGTGGTGAACACCTTCATCACGCCTTCGCTGCCGATGCTGGCGACGTCGTAGGGGAAGCTGATCTCCATGCCGCGCGACTTGCCGATCCAGTTGCGCTGCATGGTCTTGACCTGCTCGGGCCAGCCGTCCAGTTCGTCCAGGCTTTCCAGCAGCTCATCGGCGTAGGCGGTGATCTTGAAGTAGTACATCGGGATTTCGCGCTTCTCGATCAGCGCGCCGGAACGCCAGCCGCGGCCATCGATGACCTGCTCGTTGGCCAGCACGGTCTGGTCGACCGGGTCCCAGTTGACGGTGCCGTTCTTGCGGTAGATCACGCCTTTTTCGAACAGGCGGGTGAACAGCCATTGTTCCCAGCGGTAGTAGTCCGGCTTGCAGGTGGTGACTTCGCGCGACCAGTCGATGGCCAGCCCCAGGCTTTTCAGCTGGGTCTTCATGTAATCGATGTTTTCGTAGGTCCACTTGGCCGGTGCGACCTTGTTCTTCATCGCGGCGTTTTCCGCCGGCATGCCGAACGCGTCCCAGCCCATCGGTTGCAGCACGTTCTTGCCCTGCATCCGCTGGTAGCGGGCAATCACGTCGCCGATCGTGTAGTTGCGCACGTGGCCCATGTGCAGCTTGCCGCTCGGGTAAGGGAACATCGACAGGCAGTAGAAGGTCTCCTTACCTGGTTGCTCGCTCACAACAAAGGATTTCTGCATGTCCCAGTGGGACTGCGCGGCGGCTTCGATTTCGCGTGGCTGATACTGTTCGTGCAGGGCTACTTGCGCTGAGAAAAGGGGGCTTTCGGGAAACGCCGTAGCATACATGACCCCCGCTTATTGAGGGAAACCCTGATTACACCGGCGAATCGACGCCGAGCCCCGTAGACACGCCGTTTGTCGCGGCGCAGCGCCGGTTCAAAGGTGACCGCTAAGCTTCTGATATGGGCCGCACAATCGAGCCCAGTGTGAGGTGCTGGATGGTTGGACCGCGACGAACAGAGGCGAGCGGCGGCTTGTACGAGCGCTTGTTGCAACGCCTTGCCCTGGCGCTTGATGAGGCCGATCACTTGAGTCGTACGTCAGCCGAACCGCCTTACGAGCTGGAATTACGTGACCTTTCCTCGGCCGAGCTGGAGCTGATACGCGCCTACCTGGATCGCGATATCGACTGGCTGCGCGGCTGGCATGCGGCGGCCGAAGAATTGGCCTTGCTCGAGCATCGTCCGGTGCGCGGGCTCAAGGCTGGCTGGTCGACCCAGAAAGGTACGGAATATCGCCCGAGCAAGGCCAAGCCCTTGCTGCGGCGTCGCTTGCAGCTTTGCTGCGCACTGTGCAACGCCTTGGCCGACTGGCAGCCGGGCCGCGGCGTGCAGGCGTGCTCGGCGTGCGGTTCGCAGTTGTTCCGGGCAAGCAATCCCCGCTAGCGGGCGTGCTAACGCCGGAGCGGTTTCGGGCTACTGCTAACGCTCGCCAGCCTGCTAGGCTTCGCGGCATCCGCAGTGAGGTGCCCGATGCCGATTCGCTACATCCTTAAACAACTATTCCTGCCGCCCGGCATTTTATTGCTGCTGTTGCTCGTCGCGTGGTGGTCGCGCCGGCGTTTCCCGCGGCTGGCCGTGGCCTGCTTCACCCTTGCGCTCGGCGGTTTATCGCTGATGAGTCTGCCGGCGGTGGTGGAATGGTCGGCGCGGCAGATGGAGACGGAGCCGGCCTTGGGCGAGTTGCAGTGGACGCAACTGGCTGATCAGGCGCAGGCGATCGTGGTGCTCGGCGGCGGACGCGAGCAGGGCGACCCGGGTTGGGGCGGCGACCAACCCAGCCTGATGGCGCTCGAGCGCGTGCGTTACGCGGCGCGCCTGGCCAAGGCTTCCGGCCTGCCGCTGCTGGTTAGCGGCGGCCTACACTACGGCGAGCCGCCCAGCGAGGCGGCGATGATGGCCGAGGTGCTGGCGCGCGATTACGGGGTGGCGGTGCGCTGGCAAGAGGGTCTTAGCCGTACCACTTGGGAAAATGCCACCTTCAGCGCTGAAATTCTCGAGAAAGAGGGCGTCGAGCGGGTGCTGTTGGTGACCCAGGCCTGGCATATGCCCAGGGCGCGCTGGAGTTTCGAACAGGTCGGTTTCCAGGTGGTGAGCGCGCCCATGGGCTTTCTCGGCGTGCCCAATGGTCGCCCGGCAGGCGGCTGGTTGCCGGAAGCTAAGGCGGTCTGGCAGAACGGCCTGTTGCTTAACGAGGCCATCGGCTGGTGGGCCTATCGTTTGGCGTATGGCGGGGATAAGCGGTAAGTCCGTAGGTTGGGTTAGCGGCAATCCGCGTAGTTGCCGACAACAACGTAGATGAATGCCGCGTAACCCAACAGGACATCCACGCGGTGTCGTTCAGGGCCAGCTTAGGACGGGGCGAGCCTGAGTGGTGCACGTGCTATCGAGCGGTATAAGCAATCCCCGGTCACCAGCCGGGTAGCCGGGTAGGGTGGATGACGCTTTTTTCATCCACCATGGCAGACCCGCGGATATCGTTGTCGGGTTACGCGGCGGCCTGGACCGCGATATGACAAAGGCCGCGACAATCGCCGCTAACCTGCTCGGCCCGACCCAAGGGGGCTGTCTTTCTTACAGTGTCTTCGCCATACGGTTGGCCAGCAGCGCCCATGCGAACAGCAGGGTGCAGAGGATCAGCAGCGGCCAGCCGCGCCAGACCAGGTAAGGCGTGAGTTGCTGCATGGGCACCACTTCGCCGTAGAGCACGCCTTGCTCGAATTGCGGCAGCTGCGCGGTGATCCGGCCCAGGGGATCGATCAGTGCGGTGACGCCGTTGTTGGTGGCGCGGATCATCCAGCGGCCGGCTTCCAGGGCGCGCATTTGCGCCATCTGCAGGTGCTGCAACGGGCCGATCGAGCGGCCGAACCAGGTGTCGTTGCTGATGGTCAGCAGCAGCTCGCTCTGTGCCGCGAGTCCGGCGGCGAATTCCGGGTACACCACTTCGTAACAGATAAAAGCCGCAATGCGGTAACCCTGGGCTTCCAGCAGCGGTTGTTCGCTCGAGCCGCGGGCGAAGTCCGACATCGGCAGGTCGAAGAAGGCGATCAAGCCGCGCAACACCTCCTGCAACGGCACGTATTCGCCGAACGGCACCAGTTTCTGCTTGAGGTAGTCGCCGCTGCCCTGGCCGAGCACGCTGATGCCGTTGTAATAACGCTGCTCGCCGCGCTCGTTGGTCTGGCGGATGGGCACGCCGGTGATAAGCGCGGCTTTCCGGTCGTTGGCCAGGCGATTGATCGCGCCGAGATAACCCTGGGCGCGGTCCTTGAGCACCGGCACCGCGGTTTCCGGCCAGACGATCAGCTCGCTCGGCTCGGCCTTGAGGGTCAGGTCGCGGTACAGCGCCAACTGCGCATTGAGCTGCGCCGGGTCCCACTTCAGGTTCTGTTCGATATTGCCCTGCACCGCCGCGACCTTCAGCGGCGCGCCTGCCGCTTCGGTCCAGGTGTGGTCCTTGAGCGCCAGTGCGGCGATCCAGGGACCGAGCAACAGCACGATGCCGGCGGCGAGGAAGGCTTTGCGCGCACGCAGTCGGGTCAGGTTGACCAGCAAGGCCGCACTGAGTGCCAGAACAAAGGAGATCAACCAGACGCCGCCGACCGGCGCCAATCCGGTCAGAGGCCCGTCGAGTTGACTGTAGCCGGCGTACAGCCAGGGGAAACCGGTGAGGAACCAGCTGCGAAACGCTTCCTGGGCCAGCCATAGGGCGGCGAACGCCAGGCTGTCGGCCAGCGGCGCCTCGGGCCGGCGCAGCCAGCGCGTCCATACCCAGGCGGCCAGGGCGAACAGCAGGCCGAGGCCGGCGACGAAGGCGATGGTCAGGAAGGTGGCCAGCGCCGGCGACGCCGCGCCGTAATCGTGAATGCTCACATACACCCAACTGGTGCCGGCGGCGAACAGGCCGAAGCCATAGAACCAGCCTCGCCCCGCCGCCTGGCGCGGGCCGAGGTCGCGCAAGCCGAGGTAGAACAGGGCAATGGACAGCAGCGCCAGCGGCCAGATATCGAAAGGCGCCAGCGCCAGCGGGGTGACGGCCCCCGCCGCCAGGGCGATCAGGTTGCCGGGCCAGCCGGCACGGGTTATCCAGTGCATGGTATGCAGATCCTTGGATTGGGGGCGTGCAGGCTAAGGCAGCTTTAGCGCACTCGCGGCGTCAGGCGCAGCAGATGGATACGCCGGCTGTCGGCGCTGATCACGCGGAAGCGGAATTCGCCGATTTCGGTCACTTCGTTGCGCTTGGGCAGATGGCCGAAGGCGCTCATCACCAGGCCGCCGACGGTGTCGAACTCGTCGTCGGAAAACTGGGTGTCGAAGAACTCGTTGAAGCTGTCGATCGGGGTCAGCGCCTTGACCAGGAAATCGCCGCTGGGCAGCGGTTTGACGTAGCTGTCTTCCTCGACGTCGTGTTCGTCCTCGATATCGCCGACGATCTGTTCGAGCACATCCTCGATGGTCACCAGGCCGGCGACGCCGCCGTATTCGTCGATCACCACGGCCATGTGGTTGTGGTTGGCGCGGAATTCGCGCAGCAGCACATTGAGGCGCTTGGACTCGGGCACGAAGGTGGCCGGGCGCAGCAAATCCTTGATATTGAAGTTGGGCTGATCGCCCTGCAGGATCAGCGGTAGCAGATCCTTGGCCAGAAGGATGCCGGCCACGTCGTCGAGGCTTTCGCCGACCACCGGGTAGCGCGAGTGGGCGGCTTCGATGATCGCCGGGAGGAATTCCTTGGGCGTCTGGTTGGCCTTGATGCTGATCATCTGCGAGCGCGGCACCATGATGTCGCGCACCTGCAGGTCGGCGACCTGAATCGCGCCCTCGACGATGGCCAGAGCCTCGCTATCGAGCAGTTTGTTCTGATGCGCTTCGCGCAGTACTTCCAGCAGTTCCTTGCGGTTTTTCGGCTCATGAGCAAAAGCCTGGGTCAGTCTGTTAAACCAGGACTTCTGCTCGTTGCTCGATCGGTCTTCGCTCATGGTGGTTACTCAGGAACCTTCTATGTTGTCAGTGAGTGATCAGCGTTCGTCGGTGTATGGGTCGGGAAGGCCCAGTTCAGCCAGCAATTCTCGTTCCAGCGCTTCCATTTCCTCGGCTTCCTCGTTCTCGATATGGTCGTAACCGAGCAGATGCAGGCAGCCGTGGATCACCATATGTGCCCAATGCGCGTGCAGGGTTTTTTCCTGCTCCAGCGCTTCGCGCTCGACCACCGGCGCGCAGATCACCAGATCGCCCAGCAGCGGAATATCGAGCAACGGGATGCCGCCCAGTTCGTCCGGTACATCGGCGGGGAACGACAGCACATTGGTGGCGTAGTCGCGCTGGCGATAGGTATGGTTGAGCTCGCGGCCCTCGCGTTCGTCGACCAGGCGAATGGTCAGCTCGGAGTCGGCGCTACGTTGGCGCAGGGCGAGTTCGCACCAAGCGCGGAACTGCGCCTCGCTCGGCAGGTTGCCGGCGTCGCTGGCGATTTGCAGATCGAGTTCAAGCATTGTCGTCTTGCTCGTCGACGAGTTTGCCGTGCATGCGGTTGTCGTAGCGCTCGTAGGCTTCGACGATGCGCTGCACCAGCGGATGGCGTACCACATCTTTCGGCTTGAAGTGGGTGAAGCTGATGCCCGGCACTTCACGCAGTACGTCGATCACATGGGTCAGGCCGCTTTTGGTGCCGCG